>NZ_JAMPPJ010000012.1:0-259012 GCF_028481025.1 Providencia sp. PROV150
TTGCCTCAACTCGAATTATTTAGAAAAAATACTTGGTTTCTAATCAAATGAAAGTTCTTTAGGAAAAATACTTAATTTCTAATCAAATGAAAAATATGTATAAAACTAATGATTAAATAATCATCTTTTATTTCTTAAATTAAATTTAGATTAATTGAAAATAATTTGATGGATATATTTATAGAATAAAAAGGATAAGTAAAAATAAAGGTGCTTTCTTGGCTAAATAAAGCACAGAAATTTAAGTTAAATAAGTTTCTTTAATACTCAGTGATATAAATCACAGTTCTTTTTTTCCTACGAAAAATATTCACAACTCCTCAATGGAATAAGTTGAGTTAATTAAGGTGAATTTGTCATCATTAATTCATTTTTGTGAGCTATATAAAAATCAAGCCCAATAAAAAGATGAAAATCGTGATTTAGTCACAAAAAATGGTTACTGTTTGCAGTGTATTATCATTAAAAATTGACGTCATGCACATAGTGTAAAATTTTAACGCTAACTTTGTTGTTTATTTGTTCAATTTTACAGGGTAGGTACTCAGATTTGAGAGGCAATTTTCTCTCAATAATGGCAACTAAGGGGATTACATGAATAAAGTATTAAAACTTTCAACACTTGCTATGTTAGTCGCATTTAATGCGAACGCAGCAACAGTTGATTTACGCGTAATGGAAACATCGGATGTTCACAGCAACCTCATTGATTTTGACTATTATAGAGACAAGCCGACAGAGCAATTTGGTTACGTTCGTACCGCGACATTAATTAAAGCCGCTAAACAAGAAGCGACAAACTCAGTATTAGTGGACAACGGAGATTTAATCCAAGGTAGCCCATTAGCAGACTATATAGTAGGTGAAGGTTTAAAAGACGGTGAATCTCACCCTGCACATAAACTTTTAAATACTATGGGTTACACCGTAGGTAACTTCGGTAACCATGAGTTTAACTTTGGATTAGAATTCTTACATAAAGCTATTGATGGCGCAAAATTCCCATACATTAACGCTAATATTATTGATGCGAAAACGGGTAAAAACTACTTTAACCCATACATTATTGTAGATACACCGGTTAAAGATAGAGACGGTAAAACGCACACTATCAAGATTGGTTACATTGGTTTTGTTCCCCCACAAATTCTTATTTGGGATAAACCAAATTTAGAAGGCAAAGTTTTAGTTAATGACATTACTGAAACTGCGAAAAAATTTGTACCACAAATGAAAAAAGAAGGTGCGGATTTAGTTGTTGCTATTCCTCACTCTGGTTTTTCTCAAGAGCCATATAAAGCAATGGCTGAAAACTCAGTTTATTACCTCAGTGAAGTCCCAGGTATCGACGCTATTATGTTTGGCCACTCACACGGCGTATTCCCTAGCAAAGATTTCAGCGATATCAAAGGTGTTGATATTGCAAAGGGAACAGTTAATGGTGTACCTGCGGTTATGCCAGGACAGTGGGGTGATCATTTAGGTGTGGTTGATTTAGTGGTCAATAATGATGATGGCGCGTGGAAAGTGGTTGATGCAACAGCTCATGCACGCCCTGTCTATGATAAACCAAATAAGAAAGCCTTGGTTGAGCGTGATGGCGACCTAGCAAAAATTATTGAACAAGAACACCAAGATACTCGTAAGTTTGTCGGAAAACATATCGGTAAAGCATCCGAAAATATGTACAGCTACTTAGCATTGGTTCAAAGCGACCCAACTGTACAAATCGTGAATGATGCTCAAATCGATTACACCAAAAACTTTATTCAAGGTGACCCTGACCTCGCAGATTTACCAGTTCTTGCAGCCGCAGCGCCATTTAAAGCGGGTGGACGTAAAAATTCACCGACTGAATTTATTGAAGTCGAAAAAGGTGATTTAACTTTCCGTAATGCTGCTGACTTATATTTATATCCAAATACATTAGTTGTAGTTAAAGCCACAGGTGCGGATGTCGTCGAGTGGTTAGAATGTTCAGCCGGGATGTTCAATCAAATCAACCCACAATCAACAGCACCACAAAGCTTATTGAATTGGAATGGTTTCAGAACTTATAATTTCGATACAATTAGTGGTGTAAATTACCAAATCGACCTGACTCAGCCAGCGAAATACGATGTTGATTGCCAAACAGTCAACAAAGATGCTAACCGAATCAAAAACGTAACCTACCAAGGTAAACCGATTGATCCAAAAGCAACTTTCTTAGTGGCAACGAATAACTACCGTGGCTACGGCGGTAAATTTGCTGGAACAGGTGATAATAATGTTGCATTTGCATCACCGGATGAAAACCGTTCTATTTTAGCGGCTTATATTGCTAAAGAGTCTAAAGATAAAGGACAAATTGCGACTAAAGCGGCTAATAATTGGTCATTCACTCCAATTAAAACAGACAAAAAACTGGATATTCGCTTTGAAACTGCACCGAGTGAAAAAGCAGCAAAATTCATCAAAGAGAATGCACAGTATCCGATGAAACAAGTCGGTACTGATGATATTGGTTTCGCTATTTATCAAATAGATTTAACCGAGAAGTAATCTGAACACATTGATATCATTCAAGCCTACCTACGGGTGGGCTTTTTAGTGGCTAAATAATGTGTTTAAGAGGTACTTTTTAGAGGGGAAAATAGTGCTCGGAATATTAAGACAATTTTTACATTAAATATTCCGAGCAGTTATGATTAAGGTAAACATTATGGAGCTACTCATAAAAGACATTTAACATAGGTAATTTAGTGTGTTTATCATACTCAACTTTCACATATTCAGATTCTACCTTTTGGCCATTTTTTAAAGACCCAGTTATTGAAACATCTTTACCTTTTCGGTAACACGTAATATTCACTTGCTCTTTATGTTCAACCTTAACTGAACATTGTGGCTCATAGATATAACCTGTAAATGTAATTGTACCTCCTGATGAATTATTACTTGCATAGGTGAAAGAACAACTTGAAATGATTATAGCAACAACAGATGTTAGTAAAGATAAACCTTTCATAGTCCACCCCCCCTTAATAACACTTACACGATGGAACGTGTTTTTGTGCTCTCACTTTTAGTGTAGTTCAAATATCTATAATGCAAAACTAAAAATGAAAATATACTTAGAGTTTAGTAGGGTGATTGGCTAATGAATTGATAAATATCAACTTATGTAGTTGTCAAATTTCGCATGTTCAATTAATAGTCAGACGGTAACACGAGTGTAATAATAATAGTATAATTGTAAATATTTCTTTTTATTTCGATAAACTATTTTGAATAAATATGTTTTATTGAGGGTGCGGATTAATTTAGAATAAGTTATAAGTTAAAACTATGATCATCATTGGTGATGACATTGAATTATTCACCTTGATTATATCAAATAAATAAAATCCTCTCGTAAATATATTACGAGAGGATTATTTAAATTCTTAGTATTCTAGTTTATTTGAAAACTTTGAAACGAACATCGTCGTCCATAAAGTCTTTATCACCAGCGGGTGCATTAATCGAACCAAATACCATTTGAGCGCGTAATATCCAGTTAGCTGGTACATTCCATGTTGTTTGAACGTCATTATCAATCAGTGGATTGTAATGTTGCAAAGATGCACCGATATTTTCTTGTGATAATGCTGTCCAGACTGCAAATTGTGCGATACCACTGGCTTGTTCAGACCAAATTGGGAAATTATCCGCATATAAAGGGAATTGTTCTTGTAAACCTTTTACGATGTTTTCGTCTTCAAAAAACAGAATAGAACCAGCCCCTGCAGCAAAGCTATCAATTTTTTGTTCTGTTGAAGCGAAGGCTTGCTCAGGAACAATTTTACGCAGTGCTTCTTTAGTCATATTCCACAATTTTTTGTGTTCAGCACCAAATAAAATTACCACACGAGACGTTTGCGAGTTAAATGATGATGGTGAATGTTTAACTGCTTCTTTAATTAGTTTCGTGACGTGTTCTTCTGATACTGGTAAAGCATCGCCGAGGTTATAAATAGTACGACGATTTTTAATCATTTCGATAAATGCGTTAGACATTTTAGTCTCCTAGCTTTTCATTAGCGCACGGCATTTTATTGAATAAATCTTAGAAGCCGTAGTGTGTTTCAATGGTTATTACTATAACTTGGCGAATGAAAAATCATAGAAAAAAAATTTAACGATAAGGTTCAAATTTTTGCACTAAGTTAAGTTTTGCTTTTAATTTGTTTAAAATCAATATATTAAATATATTTCTGGTGAGGTTTTATGATGGGAGATGACATTAATAGGCACAAATGAATAATATACATATAAAATAATTGAGCATAGAAAAAGAGAGAATAGATGGGTCATTAAAGAGCCTAGCAAGAGGCGTAATCCTGCTAGGCAAGAATGATAACTAGTTTTACTTAATTGAGTTCACTAACATTTTTGGTTATTTCGATTTTAGTTCCACCAAAATTATCAATGATGTACTTTCTTACCGCTTCAGTGTGGTACAGTTCTGCTAATTTGGCAAATTTAGGGTTATCCTTGTTATCTGTTTTAACAACTAATAAATTGATATTATTAATAATAGTCTCATCATTCTCTTCCCTAAATAACGAGTCAGTTAAAACGTTTAACCCGCCTTCTTGTGCAGCGGTATTACCTATGACTGCAATATCAACATCAGGCAATGCTCTTGGGCCATGAGCATATTTTATTTGCCTAAAAACTAAGTCCTTAGGGTTCGAGACAATATCATTAGTAGACCCTGTGGCTTGGTTAAAATTAGGTTTTAATGCAATTAACCCCGACTTTTCAAGTAATTTAAGTGCACGTATATGGTTGGCGGCATCATTGGGAATGGCAACGATAGATTGCTTAGGTAAATCAGCTAATTTTTTATGTTTTACCGAATATATGCCCATTGGCTCAAAGTAGGTGGTTGAGATCGCCGTTAATTGGTTATTATGATTTTTATTAAAATCTTTTAAAAACCCCCAAGATTGAAATGCATTAACATCAACATCTCCGTCAATGGTAGCGACGTTGAGTGTTATTCCATCGTCAATAATTTTGACATCAATATCGAGGTTGGCTTGTTTAGCTTCCGGTGATTGGGCAATAAATTTCCATATATCCGCATCACTACCGTGGCTGCCAATAATAATTTTTTGTGAAGTTACTTTTTGTGGTGCTGTAATTTCATTGGTGTCTTCTTCTTGGGAGCAAGCCACTATGGCTGATAACGACAAGGACAATAACACTGCAGGTAGTTTTTTCATTTGATGATCTCTAATTGGTTTTGTTCTCGGTATCTAACCAAATAAAAATAACGCTTTATAAATAATATTTTTTTCATATTTCTTATTTTCAGTTATATAAGATGTGAACTGTTACAAAAAGTTATATCGATATAGTTTTAAATTATTTTTAGTAATATCAGATGTGGTATTTAATCGAGTGATAAATATATCTTGAATTTTATTCATTATTTAAATAAATATTTTAGAAGGTCGATTAATATGTCTATAACACAATTACCCATTATTGATTTACAAGAACTCGAAAACCCTGAAACACGAGAGAATTTCTACAAAAAATTACGGGTTATTGCTAGAGAAATTGGTTTTTTTTATCTCGTTGGGCACAATATTCCTGTTGGTACACGTGAGCAACTATTAGCCACAACTAAACAATTTTTTGCCTTACCTCAAAGCGAAAAAGAAAGCATTTCGATGGAGCACTCAAAGCATTTTCGTGGGTATACAGCATCCACGGAAGAGAGCACTCGTAGCCAGCCAGATTACCGTGAACAGATTGATATTGGTGAAGAGTTACCTGCATTGCAAGTTAATCAAGATGACCCTATCTGGTTTAATTTACACGGGCCAAACCAATGGCCGCAATCTTTACCTGAACTTAAATCTCAGGCACTTGCGTGGCAAAGTGAAATGCGAACCATTGCAGTAAAATTAATTAAAGCGTTTTTAGTTGCACTAGAATTACCTGAAAATAGTTTTGATAAAATTATTGCCGAGCCGGCACAACATTTATTAAAACTTATTCATTACCCGGCAAGAGAAAATAATAATGAAGGAGAGCAAGGCGTTGGCGCACATAAAGATGCGGGGATCTTAACCTTATTATGGCAGGACAATAGTGGAGGCCTACAAGTTGAAACAGATGTAGGCTGGATAGATGTTGAACCTTTGGAAAATGCATTTGTGGTAAATATTGGAGAAGTATTTGAATTAGCCACTAATGGCTATTTACGTGCGAATGTTCATCAAGTTGTTAGGCGTAAAAATAGTCATTCTCGTTATTCTATTGCTTATTTTATTACGCCAAATATTTTTGCAGAAGAAGTCCCATTATTAAATTTACCCCATTATTTAGCGCAACAAGCGTTAGGGCCTGATAGCGATCCATTGAATCCATTATTTACCAACCTCGGAAAAAATGTCATTAAAGGGCGCTTGCGCTCCCATTTAACGGTCACACGTCGCTTTTATCCTAAGGAATATGAGCAAATAATAAGTAATAATAATATTATCTGAGCAGTCGAGTCGTTAGAGATATGATGATAAACCATATTGGAGCTAAAAATGTCAGAACAGAGCTATAAAAAGGACTTACAAGGTAAAGAATTATCTCCAGAAACCTTAATGATGAGTTATGGCTATGACCCTAAGCTTTCAGAAGGGTCAATTAAGCCACCTGTTTTTCTGACATCCACATTTGTATTTAAAACCGCTCAGGAAGGGAAAGATTTTTTTAACTTAGTTAGTGGGCGCACACAAACGAGCGAAAACCAGAAACAAGGATTGGTGTATTCACGTTTTAACCACCCAAATAGTGAGATTGTCGAAGACAGACTCGCCCTGTATGAGGGGGCAGAAAGCGCAGCGCTATTTTCTTCTGGTATGTCGGCAATTACAACGTGCTTAATGGCAGTATTGCAACCGGGTGATGTGTTACTCCATTCTCAGCCACTTTATGGTGGAACTGAAACCTTATTTTTAAACACGTTAGCCCGTTTTGGAATAACTTCGGTTCCTTTTCAAAATGGTTATGAGCAAGAATCTATTTTAGACGTTGCTAAACGTATCGAAAAAGGTAAAAAAGTCGCGGCTATCTATATTGAAACGCCGTCTAATCCATTGAATACACTTGTTGATATTGAATTAATTAGCCAAGTGGCAAAGCAGATATCGACGAACCAAAATGGACAAATTCCATTAGTCATTTGCGATAATACGTTGCTAGGGCCTGTATTTCAAAAGCCGTTGTCATTAGGCGCAGATTTAAGTGTGTACTCACTAACTAAATATGTGGGAGGGCATTCAGACCTAGTTGCGGGTGCTGTGGTTGGAAGTCAGGAGTTAGTCAAGAAAGTGAAGGCGCAACGTAATGCCATCGGTACACAGCTTGACCCCCATTCTAGCTGGATGTTAGGGCGGTCATTAGAAACATTACAGTTACGTATGGAAAGGGCAAATGAGAGTGCAAAAATATTGGCTGAATATCTTCATCAGCACCCTAAAGTCAGCAAAGTGCATTTTCCTGCTTTTTTTCCGGAAGGAAGTGTGGAACATCAAGTTTATCAAAAACAATGCACGGGTGCAGGCTCAACTTTCTCTATCAATGTGGGGAGTAATGAAGCGGATGCATTTCGTTTTCTAGACAACTTAGCTATCTTTAAATTAGCAGTTAGCCTAGGGGGGACGGAGTCGCTCGCCAGCCATCCGGCGTCCACAACCCATTCAGGTGTTGCTCAAAAAGTCCGGGAGCATATTGGTATTAGTGATAATTTAGTGCGCTTATCAATTGGTATTGAAAATGTGAATGACCTTAAATATGCATTGGAACTAGCATTAGAGGCAATTTAATCATCAGGGTGGGGTTTTCCCACCCTGAATAATCACAAAATTGCGTTAACTGATGCGGTATTGTGCGGGAAGTTCGCTAAAACCAAGTCCATTGCCCTTTTTCACTGCAATTTGTACGGGGATGCGCTCTTTCATTGCTTCCACATGGCTAATTACGCCAATAGTTTTGCCGGATGCATTCAAACTTTCTAATGCATCTAGGGCAATATCTAACGTTTCTGCATCTAAAGTACCAAAACCTTCGTCTAAAAAGAGCGATTCCAATTGTGTACGGTGACTCACCATATCGGATAGCGCTAGGGCCAATGCTAAACTAACTAAAAAGCTTTCCCCGCCAGAAAGCGTTTTAATGTCTCTAATGCTATCTGCTTGCCAGCCATCAATAACTTGTAACTCAAGGTTTGCTTGGTGGCTACGCTGTAATAAATAACGACCATGAAGTTTTTCAAGTTGTTGATTGGCTAAAGAAACTAAACAATCCAAAGTTAGGCCTTGTGCATAACGTCGGAATTTATCCCCTTCAGCGGAGCCGATAAGTAAACTGAGATAGCTCCAATCGTCATAACTTAATTGGCTTTTCTCTATTTCTTGCAGTAAATCTTGTTGCTGATGGCGCAGTTGCTTATCTGCACTGAGTTGGTTAATTATCTGGCCTTGCTTTTGGTTTATTTGCTTAATTTCTTCATCAAGTTGAGTGACTACTGTTTGTAATTGTGTTTCAGTAAGCGCCGAAAAATCAGCAATGCGTTGTTGATTCAGTGCTTCAATCGCCTGTAGCCCCTCTTTATAACGTGTTTCACACTGAATACGAGCTTGGTTTATGCGCTGTTTTAGCTCTTCTAATTGTTGCTTTTCTTCGTGGCTTATTAACGCATCAAGAAAGGCTTGTTGATGGCTAAATGGGCTATCTGTAAGTGATTGAGTGAACAGAATATTAGCTTGTTTTTGTGCCAGTTTTGTTTTTTCACTGGCGTCAATGAGCTCTTGATAGCTTCCATTCATTGAGGCGATAGCTTTATCAATCTCATTGAGTTGTTTACTTAATTGTTCCTGAGTTTGGAAAAGCATGGTTTGTTTATCATTCAATTTCTGAATGAATTGGCTGATAGCTAAACCAGAAAGCAGTGTTTTCCGTTGCGCTATTTTTTGCTCTAAATCTAGCTCAATTTGTTTAAGACGATTTCTTTCTTGTTCAATTTGTTGAGTGAGAATACGGAGTTGTGCTGACTCAACTTTTAATGTGGCAGTATTGACTTCAATTTGTTGGCTAAGTGTTTGCGCCGCCATTTTTTGGTTATTAAAGCGCTCACTTCGCTGAGTAACTTCGCGAAACCATTCATCAAACTTATCTTTATCTGGCGCGCTTAAGTTAAATGGATTTAGGGTGGATTGCCATTGCTCTATTTGTATCTGTTTACGCTGTTGGAGCTGATTATGTTCTTTTTGGAGCTCATCAAGTTGTTGCGTTTGGTTTTTTAAACGCTCTTCGACTAATAACAGTTCTGATTGCAGCTGTGTAAAGCTAGCTTGTTGTTCATGTAAATGATGTTTGGCTTGCTGATATTCACGTTCTAGAGCCGCCATATCCGCCACTATTCTCTGTTGCGTAGCTAATTGATCCGTTAATTGATTAACTAAGATGGTGACGGCTTGCTCATTTTGGGCTAACTCAGGAGTGAGTGCTTGCTCACATGTCTTTTGCCACTGTTGGTTAAAAGCATCGAATTGTTCATTGGTTTGCTGTTGTTGCTGTAAGTTTTCGTTCTGACGTTGTTTTTGTGTGTGAAGTTGTGATTCTAACTGAGCTTGTTGCTGTTTTAATTGGTCGAGTTTATCTGTTAGTTCAATGAGTTGTTGCTGCGTTTCACTGAGATGGATTGATTGATAATCGTTAACTGCAGGGTGCTCTGTTGCACCACATAATGGGCAGGGGTTACCTGCTATGAGTTGCTGGCGCTCATGCTCTAGGCTGACAATTTTTTGTTCTAATTGTAATTTATCATTGGTTAGTTTGACGCGTGGGGCTAACTCATTAATACGTGTCAGGGCAATGCTCAACTCTTTTTGCGTTGCAGTGATACTTTGTGCTAATTCAGCATCTTTTTGAATTTCTTTCTGTTTTTGTGTTTGAGTATTAAGGCATTGAGATAATATTAGGGGTAATAACTTGGCATGCTGTAATCGAGCTTGTAGCTGTTCAATGTGTTGATTGATGGTGTTAACATCATGTTTTTCTTGATTTTGTTTGTAGGTTTCTTCTTGTTTTTTGAATGCGACGGTGCTGCGCTCTAACTCGAGACGTTTTTGGGCTAATTTTTCAGTTTGCACCTGTTGTTGCCGCTGTAACTGTGCGACGCCATTTGAAAGTATTTGTTGTTTATTGTGTAAACTTGCCAGTTTGTCGGCTAATTCGAAAATAAAATGACCTTGTTGTTGCCAACTACCTATTTGGGAACTCAGTTCAGCGTCTTTTGGGTGCGCTTCTAGGAATAGGTTGTGTTTCTTTAACTCAATGTGAGCATTTTGGATCTGACTCTGTGTCTCATTAACTAAGTGTTGTTTTTGCTGAAGAGTTGTGTGTTGTTGTTCAATTTGCTGCGTAATTTCAGACTGTTGCTGTTTCAATTGTGCAATTTGGTTATCCAGAGGCCTGACAGTTTCATCAATCAATTGATGTTGTTGTTTAGCAAAATCAAGGTGTTGTTGATACTCGGATTGTGATTTCAACAACTTCTCTTGCAGTGGGGCACGTTCAGCTTGCTGAGTTTGCAAGCTAAGTTGCAAACGTTGTTGTTTATTCGTGTATTCAGTGAGTCGCTGTTGCTGGCGTTCAACTTCCTGCCATAACGGGCGAAGGGATTCCGCAGGAGCGCTGTCCGCCAACCGTTTCAACTGAGGCTGTGCGGCTTGGAACTCAAGCTCGTTTTTTTTAAGCTCATCATCAAGTGATTGCATGCGCTGGGTGAGCTGGTGATATTGTTGCCACCAATTAACCCCTTGTTGGTGGCGAGCCCGCTGTTGCTTGGTTTGAGTCTCTTGTTCAAGTAAATGGTTTTGTTGTGCCAATAACTCTTGATGTTCTGCTTCAGTGAGTAAATTAATACTTTGCGCTTTCGCTTTTAGCAAATCTAAGTCAATTTTAGCTTGCTTGTGTTGATTAAAAACATAAATTGAAATTTGGCTATAAATTTCTGTGCCTGTAATTTCTTCAAGTAAATCAGCGCGTTCTTTTTCTGAAGCATTTAAAAATGCAGCGAAATCACCTTGAGAGAGTAAGATTGATTTGGTAAAACGGCCAAAATCTAGCCCTGTAATTTTGGCAATATTATCACGCACCTCCGTAATTTTGACGGCTAATATTTTACCGTCAGAAACCTGAGCCAACTCAGCTTTTGCATCTTGTAGGTTACCATCGGCTTTGTTGCCTGCACGGCGTTGACTCCAAAAGGCGCGATAAGCTACGCCCTTGACCTCAAATTCGACTTCAGCAAGGCATTCCCCAGTATGGCGGGTCATCAATTCATTTTTACTTTTTGAAATTGGGCCTAATCGTGGTGTTTGATGATAAAGCGCGAGGCAAATTGCATCCAATAAAGTGGTTTTTCCTGCACCTGTGGCACCTGTAATGGCAAATAGCCCATTGCTAGCAAATGGCTCTTCAGTGAAATCAATTTTCCATTCACCTCTAAGGGAGTTAATATTTTTTAAACGTAAACTTAAAATCTTCATATTAACTTTCCTTGCTCATTTGTAATGCGTCATAAGATTGTTGAAATAACTGCACTAGGCGCTGTTCACGCTCAGGATCTTCTAATGACTCTTGGGCAAGGCGACGTAAAAAAACGTCTTCTACGGTGAGTTCACTCAATGTTTCATTGGCCAAGGTTTGGTTTTGTCCCTGTATTTGCTTGCGTGCACGGCGTAGTATCACGATTTCGACAGGGAGGTCTTGTGTCAACGCTTCAATACGTTGTTGGATATCAGCGAGGTAATCTTGTGAAGCGACTTCAATATCAAGCCAAACCGGTTTATCACCTTGGTAATCTTTCCATATCTCTAATTGCTGTTCTATTTGGCTTAAGGATCCTTTAATGCTTTGTAATGGCTGAATAATGGGGATTTCCAAGGGGGTAATTTGAGTTAATTCACTTCCAGTGAATTCAATAAGGCAGACACTTTTTTGTTGCGCTGTTTCGTCAAAACTTAATGCAATAGGTGAACCGCAGTAGCGAATATTTTCTTGTCCTCCAATCACTTGGGGGCGATGAATATGGCCAAGGGCAATATAGTCAGCAGGGGGAAAGGCCCCAGAAGGAAACGCATCTAACGTACCAATATAAATGTCTCTCACAGAGTCAGTTAAGGCTGCGCCGACAACGGTTAAATGGCCAGTTGCAATAATTGGAATATCCAACCCTAAAGCGGCTCGTTGTTCTAGTGCGAGTTGGTAGCTGGCTTGGTAATGTTCATGAATAGCGCTTTGTAGTGAGCGTTGTTTCTCTTCAATATCTTGCCCTGCGATACTCAGTTGAATATCCCGAGGACGTAAAAAAGGAATGGCACAAACTAAGCCGATAGGTTGCGCTTGTTTATTCACTAATGTAATAACATGCGGCTCACTTCCAGATGTAATGACTTGTGTATTCAAGTAACGAAGTAGAGCGCTTGACTCATTGAGTACAGAAACAGAGTCGTGATTACCGCTTAAAATAACCAGTTGGCAACCTGTTTTTTGTAAGTCGACAATAAATTTGTTGTACAGCTCACGTGCATAGCTCGGTGGTGAACCTGTATCAAATATATCACCTGCAACGATGACGGCATCAACATGGTGTAGTTCTACTTGCTCAACTAGCCAATTTAAGAAATGTTGGTGCTCAGGCGCACGGCTTTTGGTAAAAAAATACTGACCAAGGTGCCAGTCTGAGGTATGAATAATGCGCATGAGTTATCAATTCCTATCATCAATAATGAGCATGAACGTTCGATAATGAGAGTATACCTGATCCATATAATGGGTGAGGGGTGTTTGTGACTTTATTACCATGTTGCGGAAATATTTCACTTAAATGACATTTAACCGTTAAAATAAAGATTAATATGCGTTTTACCCATTGATATTCATAATTCTGTCATAAAAGTGACGCATAATGCTTTCACATTTTAAATGTCTTCTTAATTTTACAGGAACAATCATGGCAAGACGCATTCTAGTTGTTGAAGATGAAGCGCCCATCCGAGAAATGGTTTGTTTTGTATTAGAACAGAATGGTTTTCAGCCTATTGAAGCTGATGATTATGACAGTGCGATTGCACAACTCGTTGACCCGCTACCCGACCTCGTCCTACTGGATTGGATGATCCCAGGGGGCTCCGGTATTCAAGTAATTAAGCATATGAAGCGTGATAGCGCAACACGTGACGTTCCTGTCATGATGTTAACTGCACGAGGAGAAGAAGAAGACCGCGTAAAAGGTTTGGAAGTTGGCGCGGATGACTATCTTATCAAGCCATTTTCACCTAAGGAATTAATTGCTCGGGTAAAGGCAATTTTACGTCGTATTTCACCAATGGCGACGGAAGATATTATTGAAATGAATGGGTTAACATTAGACCCTACCTCTCATCGTGTGACCAGCAATGACATTCCTATTGATATGGGGCCAACTGAATATAAATTACTACATTTTTTCATGACTCACCCTGAACGCGTATATAGTAGAGAACAGTTACTAAATTATGTCTGGGGAGCCAATGTGTATGTTGAGGATAGAACCGTTGACGTGCATATTCGGCGGTTAAGAAAGGCACTAGAGACGGAAGGTCATGATAAAATGGTACAAACTGTACGTGGTACAGGTTATCGTTTTTCTATCCGTTATTAAAACCCACAAAGGGAGAGGCATGCGTGCTTGAACGTTTATCGATTAAGCAGCTGATTTGGGGGCTGTTTTTATTTATCTTACCCGCCCTTATTTTATCGGTTTTTATTGGCCACCTAGCGTGGCTATTAGTGATATCGCTACTTGCTGCACTGATATGGCATGGGTATAACCTGCTCAAGCTTTCTTACTGGTTATGGCTAGATAAAAGTATGTTGCCCCCTGAAGGGCGAGGTGGGTGGGAACCCATTTTTTATGGTATCTACCAGATGCAGCAACGTAATCGAAAACGCCGCCGTGAATTAGGCCAGTTAATTAAACGATTTCGTAGTGGTGCAGAATCACTACCTGATGCAGTGGTAATGATGACAACCGAAGGGAATATCTTCTGGTGTAATCGCCATGCGCAGGCTTTACTCGGCTTTCGTTGGCCTGAAGATAATGGTCAACATATTTTTAATTTATTACGTTATCCTGATTTTAGCCGTTACTTCACCATCAAACGTTATGACCAAGCGCTGACTATCGAGCTCAATAGTGGTGAAATCGTTGAGTTTCGTATCTTGCCATATACCGAAGGGCAGTTATTGATGGTTGCGCGAGATGTGACAGAAAAACGTCGTTTGGAAAAGGCGCGTAGGGACTTTTTTGCGAATGTGAGCCATGAATTACGGACTCCCCTCACTGTCATTCAAGGTTACCTAGAGGTTATGGATGACCAAGAAAACGTGACTGCGGTCAATAAAAAAGCACTGCATGTTATGCAAGAGCAAACGCACCGCATGGATAACTTAGTTAAGCAGCTTTTGCAGCTATCACGCATCGAAATTGCCCCTCAAATTAACCTTGATGAGCAAGTGAATATCCCTGTCATTCTCAAAATGATTGAGCAAGAAGCGCTTAGTTTAAGCCAAGGGCGTCATCAATTTGAATTTCATGTTGATGAAAAATTGCGTGTTCATGGTAATGAAGAGCAATTACGTAGTGCAGTGGCGAACTTAGTCTATAACGCGATCAGCCATACGCCTGAAGGCACCAAAATTTGGGTTGATTGGCAGAGAAGCGGGCAAGGGGCGCGTTTTAGTGTGAGAGATAACGGGCAAGGGATACCCGCAGAGCATATCCCTCGTTTAACCGAACGTTTTTATCGAGTAGATAAAGCACGTTCCCGCCAAGGCGGTGGAGGTACTGGCCTTGGGTTAGCTATTGTTAAACATGCATTACAACATCATAGTAGTCAGTTGGTGGTGACGAGCCAGTTAGGTAAAGGGAGTGAATTTTCATTTACGTTACCAACAGTACTAATTGTTGATGATAAAAAACTTAAAAATGGGTAAATAATTCCACTTTGTTAATATAATCAAATATTAATAAAGTGGATTATTTCTATTCACCAGTCCATATAGGTATTCAATTCAATATTCATATATTTAATGCTGATAATTGCTGTCACATTAATTATATGTTCTGTTAAATAATCAATTATAATCACTAGAAAAAGATGAGTTGTTCATTTTTCGAACAAAGCATATAACGAGTATTGGGATTTTGCTGAAAGTAATCACTAGTTCTGAAAATTAGTTTAGTTATTTATTCTTGTTTTTAGGTTTGCTATTGCCTTTTTGCCCTATAAAAGTTCTACTTGTTGTCAGTTATTGGCGAATTTTTCTGTTTTTTGACTTTTCATTTCGTGTGATACAAGCAAATATACTTTTTTATATTGTTAACAGTATGTTTATCAGAATTCTATCTCGCTATATATATTTCAAAGGGTTGCTAAGTGTAAACCCATAATTTTCTATTTTGTCACTTAAAAATAACATAATATGGCTCATCGTTTATCATCAAGAGATATCATCGCATTAGGCTTTATGACTTTTGCGTTATTCGTCGGGGCAGGAAACATTATCTTTCCCCCTATGGTTGGTTTGCAGGCAGGGGAACAAGTTTGGACTGCCGCACTAGGGTTTTTGGTTACTGGTGTGGGTTTACCTGTTTTAACGGTTATTGCGCTGGCTAAAGTGGGTGGGGGTATTGAAGCACTCAGTACGCCTGTTGGCAAAACTGCAGGGCTACTATTGGCGGTTGTTGCTTATTTGTCGGTAGGGCCTCTATTCGCAACGCCAAGAACGGCAACTGTATCTTATAAAGTCGGTATCGCACCATTATTCGGTGGTGAGTCCGATATGCTATTACTGATCTACAGCGTGGTTTACTTCGTTCTAGTTATTGGTATTTCATTGTATCCAGGAAAACTGCTCGATAGCGTTGGGCACATTTTAGCGCCTGTAAAAATGCTAGCTTTGGCTATTTTGGGTATTGCGGCTGTCATGTGGCCTGCGGGTGACCCGATTCCGTCAACAATAGAATATCGTGAGATGGCTTTCTCGAACGGCTTTATCAATGGTTATCTGACAATGGATACCCTCGGTGCGATGGTATTTGGTATCGTTATTGTTAATGCGGCGCGTTCAAGGGGTATCGAAAACTCTTCATTATTAACTCGTTATACTATGTGGGCAGGGTTAATTGCAGGGGTATTATTGACGCTGGTCTATTTGTCATTGTTTAAGCTTGGTGAGAATAGTGGTTCGTTAATTCCAAACCCTGCTGATGGCGCTGACATTTTACATACCTACGTCCAATATACTTTTGGTAATTACGGTAGCTTCTTCCTCGCGGTATTAATATTTGTTGCTTGTATGGTAACTGCCGTCGGCTTAACTTGTGCTTGTGCAGAGTTCTTCAGCCGGTATGTACCGATTTCTTACCGTAAACTGGTATTGATCCTAGGTGTGTTCTCCATGGTGATCTCAAACTTAGGTTTGAGTAAGTTAATCGCCTTCTCATTACCCGTGCTAGTTTCAATTTATCCACCTTGTATTGTCTTAATTTTATTAAGCTTTACTTTGAAGTGGTGGAAAAACCCAACAATAGTGATTGCGCCGACAATGTTAGTCAGCTTTGTGGTCGGTCTAATTGGCGCCGTAAAAGCGTCAGATCATCTGAAAGGTTATATTCCTGAATGGATGACAGCAATGCCACTGTATAAGCAAGATTTAGTCTGGGTATTACCAACTGTTGTTGTGATGGTCGTGGCAATTTTATGCGATAAGTTTGTGGCACCCGCTGCGCAGCATAAACAAGTATAGTAATTTCAATTATTGAATCGAAGGGCCGCTAATGTTAGCGGCCTTTTTTTGTGTAACCAGAGCGGTTACATAACTCGTTTTGAATGGGGCTAATGATATTTTTTTGTTGAAGTTAGTACGGAGTACTAGTAGATTGGATAGGAAATGCGCAAGGAGGTGCAAATGAATTATTTAGAGTTTGTTGAAACTAGAATTTTTAGTCAGCAACGTAAACTAATTATGGAAGATAATGAATTTCAATTATTTCAGGCCTTCTTATTAGAAAACTATGAGTATGGTGACGTAATAAGCCGCTCTGGAGGATGTAGAAAAATACGTTGGAGAGCCTTAAATAAAGGAAAACGTGATGGTGTTAGGGTTATCTATTATAACAGAACCATGAGCGGTAGGTTGTATTTGCTTACGATTTATACTAAGAACGCAAAGGAAGATTTGAATGAACAAGAAAAAGCGATTTTACGAGCAATCATTCAAAAGCTTGCTTAATGGTTAAATATACTCGTAATCTTTCAAGTTGCAGCGGTGTTGATTACGCTCAGATAGCCGAGTCACATAGTTTATCTATGCTTTCCGTCTATCTTCCTTTATCACCTAACTGCCGCTCGAATTATTTAAAATATAGAATTGAATGAGTTATGTAATAAGGATAATGGTATGGGAAAAAAGCTTTTTGACGATTTAGTGAGTAGCTTAGAAGAGATGGTTGCTATCGAGAAAGGTGAATTAGTTCCTGCTAGTGAAAATATTCATCGCTTCGAACTACCAGATGTTAAAGCTATTCGTAAACACTCTGGTATGAAACAACAAGAGTTTGCAGAAGCGATAGGTTCTAGTGTTGATTTGGTCCGTAGCTGGGAACAACAACGTCGGTTTCCATCAGGAATAGCCCTCAAATTGTTGTATCTTTTAGAAAAGAAACCAAGCCTGATTAATGAGTTGAGGGCCATTCATATTTAATCCAACCCCATCAGTGAAGGGGTTGGATCCTTCGACAGCGATTAATCAACCCCAACTGCACTACCTGCTGGACGGCGTACATCGTTAGAGCCATAAATGAAGCCTTCACGAACTTTCCCCGAAACAGCGGAATCATTACCTGAAGATTTGGCACTAACACCAGCGCCTTCAGGGATCGCGACCATAATCAGCTCGGCGGCACCCCATGGTGTTTGTTCAACCATCTGGTAACCCATTTTATCGAGGAGCGCTAAGGTGTCTTTAGAAACGCCTCTTTGCTCATAATAAACCTCATCAGGGAGCCACTGGTGGTGAATACGCGGTGCATTAACGGCTTCTTGTGGCGGCATACCATGGTCGATAATATTTAAAGCGGTTTGCAGCGTAATTGAAATAATCCGTGAGCCTCCCGGTGAACCGAGAACTAAAAATACCTTGCCATTTTTCGTCACGATAGTCGGGCTCATGGATGATAATGGGCGTTTACCCGGTGCAATAGCGTTGCGTTCTCCTTGTACTAAGCCATATAAATTCTTCTCGCCGACTTTCGTGGTGAAATCATCCATTTCATCGTTTAAGAAGAACCCTGTCCCCGGAGGGATAACAACAGAACCGAATCGGCCATTAATCGTATAAGTCGTTGAAACCGCATTTCCTTTTTCATCTACTACAGAGTAATGTGTTGTCTCTGGTTTTTCGTGTGGCCCTATTCCCGGTTGAACTTGGGTTGATGGCGTTGCTTGGTTGGGTTTGATTTCTTTGCGTAACTCTTCTGCATAAGCTTTACTGAGTAATTTTTCGGTTGGATTATCGACAAATTCAGGGTCACCAAGGAAGGTGTTTCTATCCATGTAGGCATGGCGCATTGCTTCTGTAAGAGTATGAATATAGTCCGCAGAGTTAAAGCCCATTTCCTTGAGGTCATACCCTTCTAAGATATTAAGCGTTTGGCAGATAGTTACCCCGCCTGAACTAGGTGGTGGAGCAGAGATAAATTGATACCCTCTATAGGTACAACTGACAGGCGCTGTATCTGTAATTGTAAAATCCGCAAAATCTTTTGCTGTTAAGATACCACCATTTTTTTTCGATGCTTCTTCAACAATTTTGGGGATTTCACCTTCATAAAAAGCGGATGGGCCATTCTGGGCAATTTTTTCTAAGGTATTGGCTAAATCTGTTTGGACTAGTAAGTCTCCCGGTTGGAAGGCACTACCATCAGGCTTTAAGAAGATACGAGCCACTTCAGGGTCTTGTTTAAAACGTTCTGTCGTGGTGTCGAGAACATCGGTATCTGCACGGGTTAGAGTAAAGCCTTCTCTGGCTAATTTTATGGCAGGAGCCATCACCTGTTGGCGGCTCATTGTCCCGTATTTTTCTAAAGCATAGTCTAGGCCTTTAACGGTACCGGGTACACCTGACGCAAGATAGCCATAGAGGCTGGCATCTTTAATCAATTTACCGTCTTTATCTAAATACATATCTGCGCTAGCGGCAGCAGGGGCAGTTTCTCGAAAGTTAATGAATAAGTCTTTCCCATTGGCTAGGTGGATAGTCATAAAGCCGCCACCGCCAATATTACCGCAGCAAGGGTTAACCACGGCTTGTGCATACCCTACCGCAACAGCTGCATCAATGGCATTACCGCCTGATTTTAGAATATCAGCCCCAATTTGTGATGCTAAATGTTGGGAAGAAACGACCATGCCTTTTTTCGCTTCAACCGCAGGTTCGGAGGCGGCATATAGTTGACTGGAAACAAGTAAGGAAAGAAGTAGAACCGCAGGGCGTAATGATGTTTTTATCATTCGTATCTCCCAGTTAAGGTTAGGTGAGGTGTTTTATCGCACAAATATTTAATATGAATAATTTGTTAATTATTTGTGCTTTTAATGTATAGCACACAATAATACAAAACATTGAGTATTTGAGTTAAGAATTGTTAACTGAGTGGAATAATTGCTAGTAGGAAGAGAAAAGATAGACTAGGTTCACAAAAAGTAAAAAGCGGGCCTAATGCCCGCTTTTCTAAAACTCGCGTAACGAATTACAGTTTTGCAGAGTTTTTAGTCAGGTAGTCAGCAACGCCTTTTGGAGAAGCATTCATACCTTCTTGGCCTTTTTCCCACTGAGCTGGGCAAACATCACCGTGCTCTTCGTGGAATTGCAGTGCGTCAACCATACGCAGCATTTCGTCAATGTTACGGCCTAATGGCAGGTCATTAACGACTTGGTGACGGACAACGCCGTTTTTGTCAACGAGGAAAGAACCACGCAGTGCAACGCCTGCATCTGGGTGTTCGATACCGTAAGCTTTGATGATTTCGCGTTTGATATCAGCAACCATTGGGTATTTAACTTCACCAATACCGCCGTTATCTACTGGTGTTTTACGCCATGCGTTATGAACAAACTCAGAGTCAAAAGAAACACCAACAACTTCTACGCCACGTTTTTTGAATTCTTCGTAGCGGTGGTCGAATGCGATCAGCTCTGAAGGACAAACAAAAGTAAAGTCCATTGGCCAGAAAAAGATCACAGCTGGACGGCCGTTTAGGTGGGTTTTCAGGTTGAAGTTATCAACGATTTCACCATTACCTAAAACAGCTGCAGCAGTAAAGTCAGGGGCTTGACGTGTTACCAGAACCATAATTTACTCCTATGAGTTTGAATTAAAGTTTTTTGTCCTGTCTATTTAATCACTGATAAATAGTGTGGACATAGACTGCCAAAAGAATAGAAAAATATCTTTTGATAATAAAGACATTTAAACCGATTATTGTGATAGGTTTTGGCTATCAATCATACTGGTTTATTAAATTAATATCAATAAGATAGTTTTATTCCATTAAAGTGCAAGCTTTAATTTATTCCTTTGTGTTAATTGTGACATTTTGTACAAAAAAATGTTGCAGCGCATTAGCCATCATTTCTGGATAAAATTGAAAGAAAATATTTTCTAACGCATCATACTGTAATAAAAAATCGTCAAATGAACCACTTAGCGCTCCAAGCTTGGGGCGCCTTCTCGCCATACCATTCAGTGATTTACCAATATAATTTTTATCCGCATAGCGTATTAGCCACTGCTGAGGCCAAAGGTATTCATTTAACTCCTGAAATTTTTCAGGAGTATGACAAAGTTGAGGCTCAATTATTGTTCGGCAGTCACGTACAAAGCCCGCTAGCGATATTGATGGCTCAATAGTCGACCAGTGCAGCGACAAAAAATGATCCCAGACTAAATCCAAGGTTATGGGCGCAACACGGCGATATTCATCACGAAACAACAACTTAGCTTCTTTGACTAAAGGGTGGGTATCCGTAATGCGGTCGACGGCTCGATGCATAAAGATACCAGAGACAACTTCAGATGAATAAAGGCCCGTAGGGTTTCCGCGGACGTAGTCAGCCATGATGTTGCCGAGTAAGGAGCTGTCAGCGAGGTGGGCGAGGTGGAGGTGCGCTAGGTAATTCATCCTCCTATGATATACCCGATGCCTTTCAAATTATAGCCGTGTTAGCTGCACAAACCGACCCTAGTCACATACTGATGTATGCTCCTAGGGATCAATTTGCTTGCTGCCTTGCTCTAATTCGAAATTCATGGGGTATATTTATTTAGTAGAAAAAGAAAAAGAAAAAGAAAAAAGACGGAAGTTAATGTGTCATAAAAGTTGAGTAAAATTGAAATAATTCATTCTTTGAATGGACAAATAGCGTACAGAATTTTTTGCTAACAAAATATTTGTTAAATAATGGTGTTTTTCTGTACTATTTTACGCTTATTTCTTGCGCCAAAGTCAGCGCGGCACTAGACTAGTCGCCTGTTTTTTTAGATTGATGTCAATACAATGCGTGTTTCTGATTTTACTTTTGAATTACCTGAAGAACTGATTGCCCACTATCCGCAGGCTGAACGTAGTGCTTGCCGTTTATTAAGCCTCGATGGCGGTTCAGGGCAGCTCACGCATGGTGTTTTTACCGATATTCTAGAAAAATTGGAGCACGGTGACTTGCTAGTGTTCAATAACACTCGCGTGATCCCTGCACGGTTATTTGGGCGCAAAGTTAGCGGTGGTAAAATTGAAGTTCTGATTGAGCGTATGCTGGATGAACACCGCGTATTAGCCCATGTTAGGGCATCAAAAGCGCCAAAAGAAGGGGCTGAATTACTGTTAGGTGAAGATGAAAGCGTGAAGGCGACCATGGTCGCGCGTCATGGTGCATTGTTTGAACTGCGCTTTGATGATGAACGTGATGTATTAAGCATTCTAAACCAAATTGGTCATATGCCTCTGCCGCCTTATATTGATCGCCCTGATGAAGAGT
Source organism: Providencia sp. PROV150 (assembly GCF_028481025.1). Lineage (NCBI taxonomy): Bacteria > Pseudomonadati > Pseudomonadota > Gammaproteobacteria > Enterobacterales > Morganellaceae > Providencia > Providencia sp. PROV150. Next base: position 22,186 of record NZ_JAMPPJ010000012.1, read on the forward strand.
CAGATAAAGAACTTTATCAAACCGTGTATAGTGAAAAACCAGGGGCTGTCGCAGCACCAACGGCAGGTTTACACTTTGATGAGCCGTTACTTGAAGCATTGCGCCAAAAAGGCGTAGAAATGGCGTTTGTGACATTACATGTGGGAGCCGGTACCTTTCAACCAGTACGTGTTGATACTATCGAAGATCACATTATGCATTCTGAATATGCAGAAGTGCCACAAGAGGTCGTGGATGCCGTTTTAGCCTGTAAAGCTCGAGGTAATCGCGTTATCGCTGTTGGAACAACGTCGGTTCGGTCACTAGAAAGTGCCGCAAAAGCAAGCCAAGACGCTTTAATTGCTCCATTTTTTGATGATACCCAAATCTTTATTTACCCTGGGTATGAATATCAGGTGATAGATGCACTAATCACCAACTTCCACTTACCTGAATCTACATTAATTATGTTGGTTTCTGCGTTTGCTGGATATAAAAACACCATGAATGCATACGAAGAAGCCGTTAAACAAAAATACCGTTTCTTTAGTTATGGTGATGCTATGTTTATTACCCCCAATACAAACGCTCGATTTGAGAAAATTGGTGAGTAATCAGTTTTATAAGCGGTGGCATCGGCTGCTTGCTTAGCAAATTAATATTATCGATAGCAACAGACTGTTTTTCTGCTGCTAGGAGGCAAATGTGAAATATGAATTACAAACGACTGACGGCAATGCACGCCGTGGTCGCTTAGTCTTTGAGCGCGGCGTGGTGGAAACCCCTGCATTTATGCCAGTAGGAACCTACGGTACAGTTAAGGGGATGACCCCTGAAGAAGTGAAAGAAACTGGCGCTCAAATCTTATTAGGGAATACTTTCCACCTGTGGTTACGTCCGGGTCAAGAAATCATGAAGTTACATGGTGACCTCCATGACTTTATGCAATGGCAAGGGCCAATTTTAACCGATTCAGGTGGCTTTCAGGTCTTTAGTCTTGGTGCGATGCGCAAAATTAAAGAAGAAGGTGTGCATTTTCGCAACCCTATCAACGGTGAAAAAGTTTTCCTAAGTCCTGAAAAGTCGATGGAAATTCAGTATGACCTCGGCTCAGATATTGTCATGATTTTTGACGAGTGCACGCCGTATCCAGCAGATTGGGACTATGCAAAGACATCAATGGAAATGTCGTTGCGTTGGGCTGCACGTAGCCGCCAACGCTTTGACGAACTAAACAATAAAAATGCTTTGTTCGGTATTATTCAAGGTAGTGTTTACGAAGATTTACGTGATATTTCAGTTAAGGGACTGGTGGAAATCGGCTTTGATGGGTACGCTGTAGGCGGCTTAGCCGTAGGCGAACCGAAAGAAGATATGCACCGAATTTTAGAACATGTCTGCCCGCAAATTCCAGCTGACAAACCTCGTTATTTAATGGGAGTTGGCAAACCTGAAGATTTAGTTGAAGGGGTTCGCCGTGGTATCGATATGTTCGATTGTGTGATGCCAACACGAAATGCACGAAATGGGCATTTATTTGTGACAAATGGCGTGGTAAAAATTCGTAATGCTAAGTATAAATCAGACACATCAACACTGGATGCTGATTGTGACTGTTATACTTGTCGTCATTATAGCCGTGCTTATCTGCATCACCTTGATAGATGTAATGAAATCCTTGGTGCAAGGCTCAATACCATCCATAATTTACGTTATTACCAGCGTTTGATGGCCGGTATTCGCCAAGCCATTGAAAATGGGAATTTTGAAGAGTTTGCTAAAGATTTTTACCAAAAGATTGGTAAACCCGAACCTTCATTAAATATCGAGTGAATTTAAGTGCGAAATGCCACTAATCTGTGTAGCATATCAAACTTAGCTTTTTTGTATGTAAAATTGCTTTCAATAAAACAATGAGGAAAGTTGAATGAGTTTTTTTATTTCTGAAGCAGCGGCGTCAGCAGGTGCACCAGCGCAAGGTAGTCCATACACCATGGTTATCATGCTTGTTGTTTTCGCGCTGATCTTCTATTTCATGATTTTGCGTCCACAGCAAAAACGTGCGAAAGAACACCGTAAATTGATGGAATCTATCACTAAAGGTGATGAAGTTTTAACAACTGGCGGTTTAATCGGGCGTGTAACTAAAGTGTCTGAAACCGGTTATGTGGTTCTTGAGTTGAGTGAGAACACAGAAGTAACCATCAAACGTGATTTCGTTGCTGCTGTTTTACCTAAAGGCACAATGAAAGCAATTTAATTCTGATTCTCCCGAAGGGAACTGCCGTGCTAAACCGTTATCCTTTGTGGAAGTATCTGATGTTGATCTTTGCGATCCTCATCGGTTTGCTTTATGCACTTCCAAACCTATATGGTGAGGATCCGGCTGTTCAGATCACTGGCGTGCGGGGAACCGCCGCCAATGAACAAACGCTGATCCAAGTCCAAAAATCGTTAAAAGACGATAAAATTGAGAGTAAATCTATCTCTCTAGAAAATGGGGCAATTTTAGCCCGATTCAACAACTCTGATGTTCAGTTACGTGCGCGTGAAGTGATCATGAATGCACTGGGTGACCAGTATGTTGTTGCATTAAACCTTGCACCTGCAACGCCTAAGTGGCTCGAAGCGATCGGTGGTGAACCGATGAAGCTTGGTCTTGATCTGCGTGGTGGGGTTCACTTCCTGATGGAAGTTGATATGGACACTGCATTAGGTAAATTGCAGGAACAAAACATGGATGGTTTGCGTAATGACCTGCGTCAAGAAGGCATTGCGTACTCTTCTATTCGTAAAGGCAATGATTACAGCGTGGAAGTTCGCTTCCGTAACGCGGACGATCGTAGCCAAGCTGAAAAAGCATTGTCTCGTAAATACCCAGACTTAGTCTTTAGTGATGGCAGCGATAACACCATGATTGCTGTTATGACCGACGAGCGTTTACGTGAAGCACGTAACTATGCAGTTTCTCAGAACATTACTATTATTCGCAACCGTGTAAACCAATTAGGTGTTGCGGAGCCACTCGTTCAACGCCAAGGTGCTGACCGAATTGTGGTTGAATTACCCGGTATCCAAGATACTGCTCGCGCAAAAGAAATTTTAGGTGCGACTGCGACATTAGAATTCCGTTTGGTGAATACTTCAGTCGATTCTTCCGCAGCAGAAAGTGGCCGTGTACCAGGTGATTCAGAAGTTAAATATGACCGTGAAGGCATGCCTTACGTTTTATATAAGCGTGTGATCTTAACGGGTGACCATATTACGGATTCAACCTCTGAAGCGGATGAAAATGGCCAACCACAAGTGAGTATCAGTCTTGATAGTGCTGGTGGTTCTATCATGTCTGACTTTACACGTGATAACCAAGACAAGCTGATGGCAACGCTGTTTGTTGAATACAAAGACAGTGGTAAAAAAGATGCAACTGGCCGTTCAATTTTGGTGAAAGATGAAAAGGTCATCAATGCGGCACGTATTTCTGCGCGTTTTGGTAGCAAATTCCGTATTACGGGTATTACTAACGGTACTGAAGCTCGCCAGCTTTCATTACTGTTACGTGCTGGTGCGTTGATTGCGCCAATCCAAATTGTTGAAGAACGTACCATTGGTCCAACACTGGGTATGCAAAATATCGAGCAAGGGCTAAAAGCGTGTATCGCAGGTCTGTTAGCTTCTATCCTGTTTATGATTATTTATTATCGTAAATTTGGTCTGATTGCGAGTAGTGCGCTGTTAGCAAACTTGGTGTTAATTGTTGGTGTTATGTCCTTATTACCGGGGGCAACGCTGACCATGCCAGGTATTGCGGGTATTGTATTAACCCTTGCAGTTGCAGTCGATGCTAACGTTCTTATTAACGAACGGATTAAAGAAGAGCTCAAGAACGGTCGATCTGTTCAGCAAGCGATTCATGAAGGGTATAAAGGCGCCTTCTCAAGTATTACAGACGCAAACTTAACGACACTTATCACTGCGATTATTCTATATGCAGTGGGTACTGGGTCTATTAAAGGCTTTGCGATTACGACAGCGATTGGTGTCGCAACCTCTATGTTTACAGCTATCGTCGGTACACGTGCTATCGTGAACCTGCTTTACGGCGGTAAACGTATTAACAAGCTGTCAATTTAAGGAGCACGTTGTGGCACAGGATTATACTGTTGAACAATTGAACTATGGTCGTAAAGTTTATGACTTTATGCGCTGGGACAACGTTGCCTTTAGCATTTCTATCGTATTACTGATTGCTTCTTTTGTGATTATCGGCGTCAAGGGTTTTAACTGGGGCTTAGATTTCACAGGTGGTACGGTAATTGAAATCAACTTAAGTCAGCCAGCTGATTTGGATAAAATTCGTGATAGCTTGTCTAACTCGAACCATAAAGATCCACTAATCCAAAACTTTGGTAGCAGCCGCGACATCATGATCCGTATCCCGCCTATTGAAGGCACCGCGGGTCAAGAAGTCGGCAAAGAAATTATCACGATTATCAACCAAAGTGTGGATGATAAAGCAACCGTAAAACGCATTGAATTCGTGGGGCCAAGTGTTGGGGCTGAATTGGCGCAAACAGGGGCTTTGGCTCTGTTAACTGCGTTGATTTGTATCCTAATCTATGTTGGGTTCCGTTTTGAATGGCGCTTGGCTGCGGGTGCCGTGCTATCTCTTGCGCATGACGTGGTGATTACTTTAGGTATTCTGTCTTTGTTCCATATTGAGATAGATATGACTATCGTGGCGTCATTGATGTCGGTTATCGGTTACTCGCTGAACGACAGTATCGTTGTATCAGACCGTATCCGTGAAAACTTCCGTAAAATTCGTCGTGGGACACCGTACGAAATCATGAACGTCTCTTTGACGCAAACATTGAGCCGTACCATTATGACATCAGCAACCACATTATTAGTGGTTCTGATGCTATACCTGTTCGGTGGCGCAATGTTGGAAGGCTTCTCATTGGTTATGTTAATCGGTGTAACTATCGGTACTATCTCATCTATTTACGTGGCTTCTGCACTAGCACTGAAGATGGGTATGAAGCGTGAACACTTGATGCAAGCGAAAGTCGAAAAAGAAGGTGCAGACCAAGAGTCGTTACTGCCTTAGTTCTTAAAATAGTTCGTGTGTGAGTAGGCAGCAAGTGAACGACATCCCTAGGAACCATAGTAAACTATGTGACTAGGGTATCGGAGTGCAGCTAATACTCTCACAACGCGAAATATGAAGAGCAACGAGAACACCCTAGGAGGCATCTTCTAGGGTGTTTTTTCTCGCATAGTAGGGTAAACTATCTCCCCCTAAATAGATTCAGGAAACGCTATGCACTGCCCATTCTGCTCAGCTGTAGATACGAAAGTTATTGACTCGCGTCTGGTCGGTGAAGGGTCCCAAGTCCGTAGACGCCGCCAATGCTTACTGTGCCATGAACGCTTCACAACCTTTGAAGTGGCTGAACTTGTCATGCCTAGAGTCATTAAAAGCGACGATATTCGTGAGCCTTTTGATGAAGAAAAGCTTAATCGTGGTATGCAAAAGGCATTAGAAAAACGGCCTGTAAGTTCTGATGATATTGAACAAGCTATTATTTCTATTAAATCCCAGCTTAGGGCTACCGGGGAGCGCGAAGTTCCGTCGAAATTAATTGGCAGTTTGGTCATGGATGAGCTGAAAAAGCTCGATAAAGTTGCCTATATCCGTTTTGCTTCTGTTTACCGCAGCTTTGAAGATGTGCGTGAATTTGGCGAAGAAATCGCTAAATTACAGGATTAACGCCAATGATTGAACAAGACAACATGTATATGGCTCGTGCTTTTGAGTTGGCACGAAAAGGGCGTTTTACCACATCACCTAATCCAAATGTCGGGTGTGTGATTGTGCGTGATGGTACTATTGTCGGTGAAGGGTATCATCAAAAAGCGGGGGAACCCCACGCAGAAGTCCATGCACTAAGGATGGCAGGAGATAAAGCGCAAGGGGCAACGGCTTATGTCACCCTTGAGCCTTGCAGTCATCACGGTCGTACCCCACCTTGTGCAGAGGCGCTGATCAAAGCGGGTGTAAGCCGCGTTGTTGCTGCCATGCAAGACCCAAACCCTCAAGTTGCGGGCCGTGGCCTGTATATGTTGTCGCAAGCAGGGATTGAAACGCGCAGTAATGTTTTATTAAACGATGCTGAAGCGGCAAACCGCGGCTTTTTAAAACGTATGCGTACCGGGTTTCCTTATATCCAGTTGAAACTTGCCGCTTCACTCGATGGCAAAACCGCCCTTGAATCAGGGGAAAGTAAATGGATTACCAGCTCGGCAGCTCGCAAAGATGTACAAGCTCTTCGAGCCGAGGCTAGCGCTATCTTAAGTACGAGCAGCACGGTTGTTGCTGATGACCCTTCTTTAACGGTACGTTGGAACGAGCTCCCATCAGACATCCAACAAGTTTATCCAGAAAACCAAGTGCGCCAGCCCATTCGTATTGTGTTGGATAACCACAATCGTGTGACTTCTGGTCATAAAGTCACTCAATTAGATGGTGAATGCTGGTTAGTGCGTTCAAACCCAGATGAAAATGCAGTATGGCAAGGGCAAGTTGAGCAACTCGCTGTTCCTGCTGATGAAAACGGCACCGATCTCGTTATTTTGATGATGCAATTGGCTAAACGTAATGTGAATAGCATTTGGGTTGAGGCAGGGGCAAAACTTGCAGGCTCATTGCTTAAGTTAGGTTTAGTGGATGAGCTGATTGTCTATATTGCGCCTAAATTATTAGGAAATAGCGCTCGAGGCCTGGTGGACTTCCCACCGCTTAATGCCCTTATTGATGCGCCAAAATTTGAATTTACAGAAGTGAAGCAAGTCGGGCCAGACCTACGCGTCAGGCTTCGTCCCGTATGGTAAGTGGTTTTTTTGAAAATCATACGTACGATACACGAAAGAATGTGATAAAATCCGCGCCCCGCGGGTTATAATTAATATTAGAGGAAGGCTATGAACGTAATTAAAGGTGTTGTTGCTGCTCCACAAGCGCGTGTTGCTATCGCTATCGCTCGTTTTAACAACTTTATTAATGATAGTCTGCTGGAAGGTGCTGTTGATGCGTTAGAGCGCATTGGTCAGGTTTCAAATGACAACATCACCATTGTGTGGGTTCCAGGCGCTTATGAGCTACCGTTGACCACAAAAGCATTAGTTGAAACTAATAAATATGATGCAGTAATTGCATTAGGTACCGTTATTCGTGGTGGTACAGCTCACTTTGAATATGTTGCAGGTGAATGTAGTTCCGGCCTATCTCATGTCGCGATGAACAGTGAAGTGCCAGTGACTTTTGGTGTGTTAACCACTGAAAATATCGAACAAGCCATTGAACGTGCGGGTACTAAAGCAGGTAATAAAGGTGCTGAAGCTGCACTGACAGCACTTGAAATGATTAATGTAATTAAGGCCATCAAAGGCAAATAATACACAATTAGCTCTATGTTGCCGTTTTTTCGCCACAATGGTGTAGATAACGCAATGCAACAAGTGTTTTTTGTGTACAGTTTTTAAATTTAAGGGGAATCTTGTGAAACCTGCTGCTCGTCGCCGCGCTCGTGAGTGTGCTGTACAGGCCATTTATTCATGGCAATTATCTGGCAATCCAATTGCTGAAGTGGAATATGAGTTTATTGCTGAACAGGACATGTCAGACGTTGACGTAAACTATTTTCGTGAACTGTTATCAGGTGTTGCGACCAACGCGACAAAACTTGATCAACTGATGGCGCCTTATTTATCTCGTCAGCTAGAAGAGTTAGGGCAGGTAGAAAAAGCGATTTTACGTGTCTCCATGTTTGAATTAAGTTTCCGTGAAGACGTACCTTATAAAGTTGCAATCAACGAAGGTATTGAATTAGCGAAAGTTTTTGGCGCAGAAGATAGCCATAAATTTGTTAACGGTGTATTAGACAAAGCGGCACCTGCAGTTCGTCGTAAAAAATAATAATATCAGGGTTCCCTCCTGTAGCACTACAGTAATAAATAGGTAGGCTGGGTTCCAGTCTACCTTTGTGTTTATATGCTCGCGATATTTCAATGACAGGTGAGCGAAGAATAATTGTAGCCAATTAGATACGCTGTTTAGGTTAGCAATTGTGTGCTATTTACCTATTATTGAATTATTAGGGTGTAAATTATTTGCTTCGTCTCAAACGAAAATAGATATAGCGAAAACGGAAAATCTACCATGTCATATGGCGAATTTGACCTCATCGCGCGTTATTTTAACCGTCAAACCACTAACCGACGTGATGTTAATATCGGTATTGGCGATGATTGTGCGTTGATGACCATTCCAGAAAAACAGCAACTTGCAGTAAGTACTGACACTCTCGTTTCTGGTATCCATTTCCTACCTACCATTTCACCGGCTGATCTTGCTTATAAATCATTAGCATCTAATTTAAGTGACCTTGCAGCGATGGGCGCAGACCCTGCATGGGTTTCCTTAGCCATTACATTGCCTTGTGTTGATTGCGATTGGTTGCAATCTTTCAGTGATAGCTTGTTTGAACAGCTTAATTATTATGGAATGCAATTGATTGGTGGTGACACAACTCGTGGGCCAATGAGTTTAACGTATACGGTTCATGGTTTAGTACCAAATGGTAAGGCGATGTCTCGCGCAGGAGCGCGTAATGGCGATTGGATTTATGTCACTGGTACTCTCGGTGATAGCGCGGCAGGCTTAGCTATTTTGCAAGACAAACTGAATGTTGAAAATGTAGAGCATCAAGAATGGCTAATTGCGCGCCATTTACGTCCACAGCCACGGATTTTACAAGGCCAAGCGTTGAGAAACCTGGCTTCTTCTGCAATTGATATTTCGGATGGTTTAGTTTCCGATCTTAACCATATCTTGAAAGCGAGTGGTTGTGGTGCACGGATTAATTTAGATGCATTGCCTCAATCAGAAGCGTTGAAACAAAGTTGTAGTATTGAGCAAGGGCGTTTATGGTCTTTGAGTGGTGGTGAAGATTACGAACTCTGTTTTACTGTTCCTGAAATTAATCGTGGAGCGTTAGAGATGGCATTAGCGCATACGGGGTCAGGCTTTACGTGTATCGGGCAAATTAAGCCGCAGTCTGAAGGAATTAGCTACTTTTGCAATAACCAAGAAGTTGATGTAAACCTAAAAGGTTTCGATCATTTTGTTTCGGAAGGTGCATAGAATGGCAAGTCGCCAAGAAAAAGCAGAAGCAAAAAAACGGCTGAATATGCGTAACCCTTGGCACTTATTGGCCACAGGATTTGGGAGTGGCCTTTCGCCTATTGTGCCTGGCACAATGGGCTCTCTTGCTGCGATACCTTTCTGGTTATTAATGGCAAACATGCCAATTTGGAGTGTGTGGGTACTCATTATCGTGGGTTTTTGGATTGGTTGCCTAATTTGCCAACGCACTTCCGACGACATGAAAATTCATGACCATGGCAGTATTGTTTGGGATGAATTTATTGGGATGTGGATTACGCTAATGGCGATCCCAGTTGTTGATTATGAGTGGGTCATTACCGCCTTCTTTATTTTCCGTATTTACGACATGTGGAAGCCATGGCCAATACGGTTTTTTGACCGAAAAGTCAGCGGCGGTTTTGGTATTATGATTGACGATATCATTGCGGCGATTTTTTCTTATGTCACTATTTGGTTGTTGGTTTGGTATGACATTATGCCATTCTCAACCAACTAAATACGCGTCATATTTTGCGCTGTGGCGTTGTTGGCTGCGTTCGGTTACCCGAATCACATACTTGTGTATGCTCATCGGGATAACCTCGATTGCCGCCTAGCCACAACCCAAACTATTTAGCGTATTGGTATTTATCGTATTTCAAACTAAATACGCGTCATATTTCAAATTGTAGGGGTGTTGGCTTCACTTATTCGCTCTAGTCACATACTTGTTTATGCTCCTAGGGTCCTATTCGCTTGCCGCCTACCTACAATCTGAACTATTTAGCGTATAAATACGTGTATATTTGATGTGATTGCTTATCGTGGTGACTTCTTTTACTTCTTTTACTTCTTTTTGCGCCGAATACCCATCACTGAGGTTTGTGCTAAGGTTAAACCTTTGGTTTCTGGTGCAAATAGGATAGAAACAATTAGCCCGAGCAAAGAAACACCTGCCCCCATTAACACCACCGAACTGACCCCATATTTAGTGATAAACAGCGGTAATGCCCACGTTGAAAAAATGGTTCCAATACGGCTGATTGACATAATCACCCCAACGGCGGATGCGCGAATATCTGTTGGAAACAGTTCGTTAGGGTAAAGCCATTGTAAAATACCCGGGCCGCCTGAAAAGAATGCGTAAATACCAAACATAATAATTACAAGGCAAATACCGAGGTTTGAGAATAAACCAAGTATGGCAAGAGCAAGGGTCATAATCGCAAAGCTACCAATCAATAGTGGTCGCCGGCCCATTTTATTTAACCAATACATCGCGGGTAAGCAGCCTAACATAAAGAATAAGCTGATAACCACGTTACCCAGTGCAGCATTTTTTCCTTGATCCCACCCGAGCTGACCAACAATTTGTGGGCCAAAGGTGTAAATTGCAAACATCGGGATCACTTGGCAGGTCCAAATAATGGCAGTGAATAGAACAAAAGAAAAATGGCGCTTAGTGAATAATTGGATGAAATGTGTTTTTTGTTGTTCTTCGGCTTCGAATACCACAGGCTGACCAAACAGCTTTTCCATCATTTTTTCGCATTCTTTAACGCGCCCTTTGCGGATCAGCCAAAGAGGTGATTCAGGTAAATCAAAACGACCAATCAAAATGATAATACAAGGGATCACTGAGCTACCAAGCATCCAGCGCCAGCCATCTTCCACGTCATACAACATATAACCGACGAGATTGGCACAGGTTGCACCCACATACCACATTGCCGCAATAAACCCGACAGCAAATGCGCGCTGTTTGGTATTGGAAAACTCAGTGATCATTGACGTTGCAATTGGGTAGTCCGCACCTATTACTATCCCGATTAAGAACCGCATGATAAGCAGCTCCATCGGTGTTGAGACAAACATGGTCGCCACTGAAATAGCACCAATGGCAACAATATCAATTAAAAACATTTTACGACGACCGACTTGGTCGCAAATATAGCCGAATAGAGAAGTACCGATGAATAGACCCGCTAATGTTGCAGCGCCTAATAAGCCAATCCATTCACTACTTAAGCTTAATACGGGTGTGAGTTGTTCTAAGGCAACGCCGATCAGGACTAATACATAACCATCCAGAAAAGGCCCTCCACTGCCCCAAAGCATAATCCGCCGATGAACGGAGGAAAATTGGATATCATCAAAACTTTTTGGTTTCATTATGCATCCCAGTGTCAGCGTAAATAAACGCTTGAAAACTCTCGAAGTTATTAGCTCCGAGAGTTATGCTAAATAAATCAGCCGTAACGAAATTCAATACCGAAAGTGCCGCGTGGGTATTCCCATTTTTCTAATGCACTACCTAAGCCAAGAATGCGGCAGGTTCCACATTCAAGACAACCGGCATAATCGAAACGTACTGAGCCGTCCTCTTGTTTTTTATATAATCCCGCTGGGCAAGCTTTAGTTAATGTTTCGAGCACATTCATATCTGGATGCTCTTTTATCACAATATGCGGGTTTTCTTCATCGACATTAAATTTATTAATGCCGAGTTTGACATCAACGTTGACTGGATTACTCATATTGCTCTGACTCCTTTAATTCCATCTTTGAGCAAATTCATAAAGCCCACTTTCTTCGCGTGTTGTAACATGGTCTTACGTAAAGGCACAGGCGCTTCATCTGAGATAGTGAAGAGTTTTTTGGCAATACCAACCGCCATTTCTGGGTAAGCAGAAAACATACGAGGGTTATCCAAAAACTCAGGCATTTTTTGGTACATTTTCATGTCCCGCAGTGGGCCTTCGTTGAGCAGTGTGAGGTATTGATTTAAATTTTGTTTGCTGAAATCGTCGGTTTTCATTGCGCTAAGTACGGCTTTTGCTGCCGCTTCACCGGAGGCAACAGCTAAGTCCATACCACGAATAGTAAAACCTAAATTCATACACATACCAGCCGCATCACCAGCAATTAATACCCCATCACGTACTAATTCTGACTGCATTTTTAAACCTGCTTCAGGAACAACGTGAGCGGCATATTCGACCATTTTTCCGCCTTCAATCAACGGCGCAACGGCGGGGTGTTGTTTAAAGTCTTCAAGCATTTGCGGAACAGATTTCTTAGCATCTTTGATGTGGTGTAAGCCACAGACTAAACCTAAAGAAATAGTATCTTCATTGGTATAAAGGAAGCCTCCGCCCATCAATCCATCGGTCGGTGAGCCTGCAAATAGCCAAGCAACGCCCTCGTTCTCATTTAAATTAAAGCGGTTGCACAACACATCTTTTGGTAGTTCAATTAATTCTTTAACCCCAACGGCAACATGTTCTGCATTGACGCGTTTTGTCATACCAAGTTGTTCTGCCAATAGTGAATTGACACCATCTGCTAAAATGACCACTTTAGCTTCAAGTACATCACCATCAGCTTCCACACCGACGACCTTGCCATCGCTTTCAACTAACTTATCAACTCGAATCCCTGTAATACACTGCGCACCTGCATTTTCGGCTTGTTCAACCAGCCATGGGTCCAGTTTTCCCCTAAGTACAGACCAAGAGGTTTCATCTGGGGTTTGTGCTGCAGCATTTTGAAAATCAACAGTGACAGCACCGGTTTCGGTCATAAATGACAATTTTTCGCGTGTGATCATGCGCTCAATAGGCGCTTCTTGGGTAAAGCCAGGAATAATTCGTTCTAAGCTATGGGCATACATTCGCCCACCTGTTACGTTTTTACCGCCCGCGTAGTTTCCTCTTTCGATTAGGAGAACTTGCGCACCTTCACGGGCAAGCACCAATGCAGCCACAGAGCCGGCTAGGCCTGCACCTACAATGATTGCATCAAAAATATCATCGGACATAGTTTCTCCAAAGGTCACTAAAACAGTGAGGAAAATGCCTCACTGTTATTGAGTTTATTTCGCCAGTTGTTGCGTTAAAGCAGGTAAGATTTTGAACAGATCGCCTACTATCCCGTAGTCAGCAAATTGGAAAATAGGGGCATTTTTATCTTTGTTGATAGCGACGATAGTTTGTGCGCCATTCGCACCGACCATATGTTGAATTTGCCCTGAAATGCCGACAGCGAGGTAAAGCTCTGGTTTGAGCATTAAGTTGGAAATACCCACATAGCGCTCATGTTCCATCCATTTTTCATTTTCTGCGACTGGGCGGGAACAAGCGATTTCAGCACCTATTGTGTCGGCAAGCGTTTTAGCAATAGCGATGTTTTCTTGACTACCAATACCCCGTCCTACACTGACAACTAAGCGTGCTTTATCTAGTTCAACTGAGCTACCTGCTTTTTTCTGAATCGAGGTACGTACAATAGATTGTTTTGGTTCGACCCATTGTGTAGCTTGAGCCGTGCCGTTACGTGATGCATCACTTGGGGCTGCTTCAAATGTACCAGAGGTAAGTGTTGCAATTGAAAATGCGCTATCTAGAGTCTCTTGACCGAAGGCGAGACCACCGTAAACCATATGTTTAATTGCAGGTTTTCCAGATTCGATTGTAACTGCTGTTGCATCGTTAGAGACGACTGCTTGTAGTCTAGCCCCTAAGCGTGCTGCTAGTAATTTACCTCTACGGGTATTCGGTAACAGTAATAAACCTTTATCACCATGCTGTTTGATGGTTGAAACGATAGTGTCTGCATAATCTTCAATAATACGGTCGTCGGGTTTACCTGCTAATTGAAAAACTTGGGTCGCACCAAGTTGAAAAGCTTGTGAGCTTTGCGCTTCATCTAGGGCGAAAACATTGACTTGCTCACCAAGGGTGAGAGCACCGCCGATAAGTTCAGGCAAACGGGAAGTCATGTCACTAAATACCCAAACGGTTGATAATTTGCTCATAACTCCTCCGATTAAATGATTTTTCTTAAATGTTCTGCAAATTGCGCAATTTGATCATCTCCATCACCTTCAATAATGATTCGCTGGCGAACTTTCTGTTTTGGTGCGGCGATAGATTGAGACGATAATGCGGCAACGTTATCTAAGCCAATATCTGCCATCGTCCAAGCTTGGACGGGTTTTTTAGCAGCACCTAAGATGGCTTTCATGGATGGAATAACGGGAACGTTAATATCGGAGGTAACAGCGATAATGGCTGGTAATGGAAGGGATAAGGTTTCAATTTCGTCTTCCAGTTCACGCTCTACAATCACCGTATCGGCTGTGATAGAAACAATGTTTTTCACACCATTAATGGCAGGAACTTGCAGGGTTTCACCTAATAAAATACTCACTTGTTGTGCATTGAGATCTGCGGAACCATCACCGCAAATAATTAAATCAAAGCCCACTTTCTGTGCCGCGGCACCAAGGGTAATCGCAGTTTGATGGGGCAGTGCATGCTCAAGTTGGTCATCAATAACAACAACCAGCTCATCTGGGCCACGTGATAGCACATCTTTACGTGCTTTCATATTAGTTAGTGCTTTACCACCAATACTTAACGCAATTACTTTGCTGTCTGCTTGCTGCGCTTTTATTTGGTTGGCAGTTTCAATTGCATTTAAATCATATTGACTGATTTTGGTATCGGCACGTGAAAAATCTAAAGAACCATCTGAGCTATTTACAATAATATCTTGTTCATCAGGAACAGATTTATAGCATGTAATAATATTCATTACATCTCCTAAAATAATATTAATAAATATGATCCGTTTCGGTTTCGGATTATATAATTATCATGATCTGGATATTTAAAAATAAAACCTAAGTCACCAATATTGAAAACGTTAAATTAAAGAGGATTTAAATGCTCATACTGATACCCTACTCACCAATATTATAAAAATCACCTAGTTATCAATGAAATGTTCAATATTGCTACCTGAATCACCAATACTGAAGGTATTTAATAACATTAACGTTACACAATATTTTATCTCTATGTATTTATTGATGTTTAAAGTTATTTTAAATGGAAAAAACAATAACAATTATTTATCACGAATAATATTGTGACCTTAATAACAGAATTGTTAATGGGGACTAGACATGATTTGGATAGGATTTGAATTAATACTTAATTAGGTTTATTGGGATTTAATAATAAATATAAGTTTTAAATAAATGTAAGTATGAGGTTATGTATTAGGTATTGAGAATAATATCTATTTTAAAACTTATGTATTAAATAATAAATTGGGATCGAACTATGAGCAAAGAAAATAAAAAAGGTGGAATAGAACCTAAGGTTTTTTTTCCGCCGTTGATCATTGTTGGACTATTGTGTTGGTTAACTGTCCGTGACCTTGATGCTTCAAATGAAGTTATCAACCAAGTTTTCAGCTATGTCACCAATGTGTGGGGCTGGGCATTTGAGTGGTATATGGTCGTGATGTTTGGTGGCTGGTTTTGGTTGATTTTAGGACCATACGCTAAAAAACGTCTAGGGGAAGAGAAGCCTGAATTTAGCCGAGCAAGCTGGATTTTTATGATGTTCGCATCTTGTACTTCAGCCGCTGTGCTGTTTTGGGGGTCGATTGAAATCTATTATTACGTTTCTGCACCGCCTTTTGGCTTTGAACCTTATTCAAATGAGGCTAAAAATATTGGGCTTGCATACAGCCTGTTTCACTGGGGACCACTCCCATGGGCGACCTATAGCTTCTTATCTGTCGCATTCGGTTATTTCTTCTTTGTTCGCAAAATGGATGTTATTCGTCCAAGTAGTACGCTAGTTCCTCTGGTAGGGGAAAAACGGGTAAACGGGTGGTTTGGTACGCTTGTTGATAACTTCTATCTCGTTGCGTTGATATTAGCAATGGGAACTAGTCTAGGATTAGCAACACCGTTAGTTACTGAATGTATTCAATATTTATTTGGTATTCCTCATACCTTACAACTTGATGCCATCATCATTTTCTGTTGGATCATCCTAAATGCAATTTGTGTGGCTTTCGGCCTGCAAAAAGGGGTGAAAATTGCGAGTGACGTCCGTAGCTACCTGAGTTTCTTGATGTTGGGATGGGTATTTATTGTTGGTGGCGCTAGCTTCATTGTGAACTATTTCACTGATTCTATCGGTGTCCTAATGATGTATATGCCTCGCATGCTGTTTTATACCGATGCGGTAGGTAAAAGTGGCTTCCCACAAGGCTGGACAGTGTTTTACTGGGCATGGTGGGTTATCTATGCCATTCAAATGTGTATCTTCCTCGCACGTATTTCTAAAGGCCGTACCGTCCGTGAGTTGTGTATCGGGATGGTGGCAGGCTTAACGGCGGGAACAACGTTAATTTGGACTATTTTAGGGAGTAACACACTCCAACTTGTTGACCAAAATATTATTAATGTTCCCAAACTAATTGAAGAATTCGGCGTTGCGCGCGCCATCATTGAAACATGGGCTGCCTTACCTTTGAGCACTGTAACAATTTGGGGCTTCTTCATCCTCTGCTTTATCGCCACTGTGACACTCATTAATGCCTGTTCCTACACCCTCGCTATGTCGACTTGTCGCGCAGTGAAAGATGGTGATGAGCCGCCATTGTTAGTGCGCATCGGTTGGTCTGTCTTAGTCGGTGTTATCGGCATTGTTTTGCTGGCGTTAGGCGGATTAAAACCCATTCAAACAGCGATAATTGCCGGAGGATGCCCACTTTTTTTCGTCAACATCATGGTAACGCTCTCCTTTATTAAAGATGCCAAAGTGCATTGGAAAAATGACTAATTTACTCAGAAACAACATTTAAGAGGTTATTGATATGGATTTTAGATTGAATGATGAGCAGGAGCTGTTTGTCGCAGGGATCCGTGAACTGATGGCCAGTGAAAACTGGGAAAGCTATTTCGCTGAATGTGACCGCGACAGTAAGTATCCTGAACGCTTTGTAAAAGCGTTAGCGGATATGGAAATCGATAACCTGCTGATCCCAGAAGAACATGGCGGCTTAGATGCAGGGTTTATCACCGTTGCTGCGGTATGGATGGAGCTGGGTCGCCTGGGTGCACCAACCTATGTGCTGTACCAACTACCGGGCGGTTTTAATACAGTGCTAAGAGAAGGAACTCAAGAGCAGATTGATAAAATCATGGCGTTCCGCGGTACGGGTAAACAAATGTGGAACTCGGCGATCACTGAACCAGGGGCGGGCTCTGACGTAGGTAGCCTACAAACCACTTACCAACGCCGTAATGGCAAAGTGTATTTGAACGGTAGCAAATGTTTTATCACCAGTAGTGCTTACACCCCATACATTGTGGTGATGAGCCGTGATGCGGATTCACCAGATAAACCTGTTTTCACCGAATGGTTCTTAGATATGAGCAAACCAGGAATCAAGGTGAACAAACTTGAAAAACTGGGTTTACGCATGGATAGCTGTTGTGAAATCACTTTTGATAATGTCGAACTTGATGAAAAAGACATGTTTGGCCGCGAAGGTAATGGTTTTAACCGTGTAAAAGAAGAGTTCGACCATGAACGTTTCTTAGTGGCCTTAACTAACTATGGTACTGCGATGTGTGCGTTCGAAGATGCGGCTCGTTATGCTAACCAGCGTGTTCAATTTGGTGAAGCCATTGGCCGTTTTCAGTTAATTCAAGAAAAATTTGCACATATGGCGATCAAGCTCAATTCAATGCGCAACATGTTATATGAAACTGCATGGAAGAGTGACAACGGATTGATCACCTCTGGAGATGCAGCAATGTGTAAATACTTCTGTGCAAATGCGGCATTTGAAGTCGTGGACTCTGCGATGCAAGTACTCGGTGGTGTAGGAATTGCAGGTGAGCACCGGATCGCCCGTTTTTGGCGTGATCTGCGTGTGGATCGCGTATCAGGCGGTTCAGATGAAATGCAAATACTGACATTAGGCCGTAGCGTACTAAAACAATACCGCTAATAACTGAACGTAATGGGATGGCTTTCACGAGAAGGCCAACCCTGCTTCACAGGAGATAAGAGCATGGCAGAGCATCTACCTATGCCAGAATTTGGCCCTCTAGCTGGGGTTAGAGTGGTATTTTCAGGAATTGAAATTGCTGGCCCATTTGCAGGGCAAATGTTTGCAGAATGGGGCGCTGAAGTGATCTGGATAGAAAATGTCGCTTGGGCAGACACTATTCGCGTTCAACCCAACTACCCTCAGCTGTCACGACGTAATTTACGTGCATTATCATTGAATATTTTTAAGGATGAAGGGCGTGACGCATTTTTGAAACTGATGGAAACCACGGATATCTTCATTGAAGCGAGTAAAGGCCCCGCATTTGCTCGCCGTGGTATCACGGATGAAGTACTTTGGGAACATAACCCTAAACTAGTTATTGCACACTTATCCGGTTTTGGGCAGTACGGTGACCCGCAATATACCAACCTCGCAGCTTATAACACTATTGCTCAAGCTTTCAGTGGCTATCTGATTCAAAACGGTGATAAAGACCAGCCAATGCCTGCTTTCCCGTATACCGCAGATTATTTTTCTGGCATGACTGCCACAACGGCGGCACTGGCGGCACTGTATAAAGCACGTGAAACCGGAAAAGGTGAAAGCATTGACGTTGCCATGTATGAAGTGATGTTGCGTATGGGGCAATACTTCATGATGGACTACTTTAATGGCGGCGAAATCTGTCCACGTATGACAAAAGGAAAAGACCCCTATTACGCAGGTTGTGGTCTCTATAGCTGTAAAGATGGTTATATCGTGATGGAAATTGTCGGCATCACGCAAATTCAGGAAATTTTCAAAGATATTGGGTTAGCGCATCTGTTAGGTACACCAGAAATACCGGAAGGCACACAGCTAATTCACCGTGTGGAATGCCCTTATGGGCCTTTAGTGGAAGAAAAACTCGATGAATGGCTAGGTTCACGTTCGATTGATGAAGTGCTAGCAAGACTCGCGGAATTGAATATTGCTAGCGCCAAAGTCCTTACGATTCCTGAGCTAGAAACCAATCCTCAATACATTGCACGCGAATCTATTACCAGTTGGCAAACAATGGAAGGAAAAACCTGCCGTGGTCCTAATGTCATGCCTAAATTCAAAAATAACCCCGGACAAATCTGGCGAGGCATGCCATCACACGGTATGGACACGACAGATATCTTAAAAAATATTGGATACAGCGAAACTGATATTCGGGGGTTAGTCAATAAAGGGCTAGCCAAAATAGTTGATTAATTGAATGGGTACTCAGGGCAATGATGACTATTGAGCTGAGTATTCATCAGGGAAATGATGGGTAACAATTAATGGATGTAATCGGTAAACAAAATTTGCGTCAAATGTGGGATGACTTAGCAGTCACCCACGGTAACAGTCAGGCGCTTATCTTTGAATCCTGCGATGGAAAGGTTAGCGAGTTCAGTTACTTAGAAATGAACCAGCAAATTAATCGCACCGCCAATCTCTTTTTAGCTTATGGCATTCAAAAAGGCGATAAAGTGGCTTTACATTTAGATAATTGCCCTGAATTTTTCTTTTGCTGGTTTGGCTTGGCTAAAATTGGGGCGATTATAGTCCCAATTAATGCGCGTTATAAATACAGTGAAAGTGCCTGGATCATGCAAAACTGCCAACCCAAAATGGTGGTAACTTGCTCCTCTTTCTTAGATATTTATCAACAAGTATTCGCTGATGAAGCGACCAGCTTAGAACATATTTTTTTGATTACAGAAACGCAAATTGAACCCGTAGAGCATATTTCTGACTTTTGGCTTGAGCAGTCACAACAACATACTCAGTTGACTCAGGTGGTTGAATTGCATGTCGAGGATACGGCCGAAATTTTATTTACTTCTGGGACCACCTCGAAACCTAAAGGGGTGATTATTACTCACTATAACCTCCGCTTTGCGGGTTATTACTCTTCTTGGCAAAACAGCTTACGCTCCGATGATATTTATTTAACGGTCATGCCTGCTTTTCATATTGATTGCCAATGTACGGCTTCTATGGCTGCATTTTCTGCCGGTGCTACGTTTGTTTTATTAGAGAAATACAGCGCACGCCGTTTTTGGCAACAAGTGGTGAAATACAAAGCGACTGTCGTCGAACTTATCCCAATGATGATCCGCACATTATTAAGCCAGCCGCTGGCGGATAACGAAAAAGATCATTGTTTACGAGAAGCCATGTTTTACCTCAATTTAAGTGAAGAAGAACGCGACCAGTTTATGGCCCGTTTTGGGGTGAAGCGGTTTTTAACTTCGTATGGTATGACGGAGACGATAGTTGGTTTGATTGGTGATAGGCCTGGCGATATGCGTCGTTGGCCATCTATTGGTCGCCCTGGTTTTTGTTATCAAGCTCAAATTCGGGATAGAAATAACCAACCTGTCGGAACAGGGGTTATTGGTGAGCTTTGTGTAAAAGGTGAACGTGGTAAAACCCTCTTTAAAGAGTATTACAACAGCCCTGAAGCGACAGCAAAAACCTTTGACGAAGCGGGATGGATGCATACGGGTGACTTTGCTTACCAAGACAAAGACGGCTTTTTCTATTTTGTCGATAGAAGCAGCAATATGATCAAACGCGGTGGAGAAAATGTTTCTTGCAGTGAAATCGAAAATATTATCGCCTCACACCCTGCCATTGTGGATGTGGCGGTGATCGGTGTTGCGGATGATATTCGAGATGAAGCGATTAAAGCCTTTATTGTGCTTGAAGAGGGTGAAACCTTAACTCAGGAAGAATTTTTTGCTTTTTGTGAAAAACAAATGGCGAAATTTAAGGTGCCAACGTGTGTTGAGGTACGTAAAGATTTACCGCGTAACTGTTCTGGAAAAGTATTGAAAAAATATCTGCAATAATCGACAAACTTGATTAATTTTGCATACATTTTCGGGCTGCACATGTGCAACCTGAAGCGTCACTGCACGACGAAGAAAGGATTATATTATGAGCGAATCATTAAAAATCACTCGAAATGGCGCTATTTTAGAAATCATACTCGATAGACCTAAAGCAAATGCAATAGATGCAAAAACTAGTTTCAAAATGGGAGAAGTTTTCCTTAATTTTCGCGATGACCCTTCGCTACGTGTCGCCATTATTACCGGGGCAGGAGAGAGATTTTTCTCTGCGGGTTGGGATTTAAAATCTGCGGCGGAAGGTGAAGCACCTGATGCTGATTTTGGTCCAGGAGGCTTTGCCGGTTTGACTGAAATTTTTAATTTAAACAAACCTGTTATTGCTGCGGTGAATGGATATGCGTTTGGCGGTGGTTTTGAACTGGCTTTAGCGGCAGATATGATTATTTGTTCTGAAAATGCCAGTTTCGCATTACCTGAAGCCCAACTCGGGATTGTTCCAGATAGCGGTGGTGTTTTACGTTTACCTAAAATTTTACCTGCGCCAATCGTGAATGAAATGGTGATGACCGGCAGGCGAATGGATGCGCAGGAAGCATTACGTTGGGGAATTGCTAACGATGTAGTTCCTATTGAGATCCTGATGGATAAAGCCCGTGAACTTGCAGAACAAATCACCCAAAGTGCGCCACTTGCTGTCGCTGCACTGAAAGAAATTTTCCGCGCTACAGGTGAACTTACAGTTGAAGAGGGGTATAAACTTATGCGTAGCGGCGTGCTGAAAAACTACCCTGCGGTTTTACACTCAGAAGATGCAACAGAAGGCCCGCTGGCGTTTTCCGAAAAACGTTCACCGAGTTGGAAAGGGCGCTAGTACGCTAGCAGTGAGGTGAATCTTGAGTTTTTACGCTTTTGAAGGGGTGATCCCAGTTGTTCATCCCACCGCATATGTACATCCATCAGCGGTAGTGATTGGTGATGTGATTATCGGTGAAGGAGTGTTTGTCGGGCCTAACGCCTCTTTGCGAGGGGACTATGGTCGTTTGATCATAGAAAAAGGTGCGAATATTCAGGACTGTTGCATTATGCATGGCTATAGTGATGTTGAAACGATTGTCCATGAGTGCGGACACATAGGTCACGGTGCTATTTTGCACGGATGTATTATTGGTCGTGATGCTTTAGTCGGTATGAATAGTGTGATCATGGACGGTGCTGTCATTGGCGAACAAAGCATTGTTGCTGCGATGAGTTTTGTTAAAGCTGGGTTTCAAGGAGAATACCGTCAGATGTTAGTCGGAAGTCCAGCCCGTTTTTTACGCTTAGTGACTGATGAAGAACTGCATTGGAAGCAGTTAAATACTAAGGAATATCAAGACCTAGCGTGCCGGTATCAGCAACACTTACAGGAAACCCAGCCACTAATAGAGCTTGAAGCTAATCGACCCCAATTATTTGGTACAACGGATGTAAAACCTAAGGGGCAATGATTCACAAAAAGGCCGTAAAATAAAAAACGCAGATAGTGAAGTCTGCGTTTTTTATTGATGTGAAGCTAAGAAATAGGTTTAACGACGTTGTGCTTTTGATAGCATCCATTGCCATTTTTGCTCTCGATTTAATTCACTTGGTGGCATAGAGGCTGCTTTTATAGGAGAATCGATAGTGACTTTTTCAGCTTGATGACTTCTTAAACGTGCATAAAGCTGGTTATCAATTTTCTTAACTTTAATAAGCCGCTGGCATTGGCAGCCTCGTCCCGATAATTTATTTGGGATCATTTTTACTTCACACTGAATTTCAGCAACATCAGATAAAATATAAGAAACAATATTGACTGCATTAGGATGCGGGATATCAAAGTTGTTAGATATCTCTCTAGCTGTAGTCCAGCGGCCTTGTTTCATTACCCAGTTTGCAATAGATAAATACAAGGGTTCATTAATATATTGTCCACACATAAGCGCTCCCAAATCTATTTATTAAAATCGACTAAATAAAAATAAACCATATGAAAATTGTAGTTGGAATAGCGTTTATTTGTTTCCTGGTTTGTTAATTAAGAAAACAAAATAATTACTTATTAATTTCTGGTTAAAATTGTTAAAATAATATATTCGTTATAAAAATAAATTATCATTTCTTACATATAAAAAATAATATTTTATAATGATATGTGACGAATATAATTCAGAGACTAAATTACGCTGTCATACAGTGACAAAGTTCATATTAATAGATTTTAAAATAATTTGCATGCCTTTATTGTGAAAATTTACATTCAAGATAAAAGCTTTGTTTGTATTCTTATTTCAGGTAAATAGCTGAATATCGTTGTAGATAAACTGATTATATTTGGTTTTATATTTTATTTTAATGATCTTGAAATATAATAAAAATGTGACATAGGTGATTTTTTTAAATGAACATTAGTGAGTCAGTAATAATAGGGAACTAAACACTTTTTTAGCGTATTAAGAAAAGGAATAAGAGTGATTGGCTTTGTGATTGAATAGGGCATTGTATTGTTAATGCAATGCCCTGAAGATAAAAACTATTTGGCTAAGTAGTTATTAATAGAATTAACAATACCTGTGGAATCTAAGCCCAGTTCAGCAATAAGTTCCTCTTGGGTACCCTGAGAAATAAAATAGTCAGGTAAACCAAGGTTTAAGGTTGGAATGATTTTTTTCTCATGCATTAGGAACTCATTCACACCGCTACCAGCACCACCCATGATGGCATTTTCTTCGAGAGTGACAAGTACATTATGGGTATTGGCCATTTCAAGGACCAGAGCTTCGTCTAAAGGCTTCACAAAACGCATATCTACAACAGTTGCATTGAGTTGTTCAGCAGCAACTAATGCGTGGCTTAATAATGTGCCAAAACATAAGATAGCGACTTTTTCGCCTTGGCGACGAACAATACCTTTACCAATAGGCAGTGGCGATAACGGCTGTAATTCAGCGCCTGTTCCTGTACCTCGAGGGTAACGAACCGCACATGGGCCATCTTGGTAATGGTAGCCAGTATGCAGCATTTGGCGGCACTCATTTTCATCACTTGGAGCCATAATAACCATGGTTGGTATACAGCGCAGGAATGAAATATCAAATGAACCTTGGTGAGTTTGTCCATCAGCACCAACAATGCCTGCCCGGTCAATTGCAAACATGACAGGTACCTTTTGGATAGCCACATCATGAATGACTTGGTCATAACCGCGTTGCAAGAAAGTGGAATAGATAGCAACGATAGGCTTATAGCCACCAATGGCGAGGCCTGCCGCAAAGGTGACAGCATGTTGCTCCGCGATCGCGACATCGAAGTATTGCTCTGGGAATTCTTTAGAAAACCGAACCATACCAGACCCTTCACGCATCGCAGGGGTGATAGCCATCAGCTTGCTATCGTCTTTGGCCTCTTCACACAGCCAATCCCCAAAGATTTTAGAGAATGTTGGCCCCGTCTCTTTGCTTTTAGGTAAAGTGAAGGTACTTGGGTCAAATTTAGGAACAGCATGCCAGCTAATAGGGTCTTTTTCTGCTGGCTCATAACCCCGACCTTTCTTGGTCATGATATGTAAAAATTGCGGGCCTTTTAAATCACGCATATTTTTTAACGTTTGAACTAAGGCAACAACATCATGGCCGTCAACAGGGCCAATATAGTTAAAACCTAATTCTTCAAACATGGTCCCCGGTACGACCATGCCTTTAATGTGTTCTTCTGTCTTTTTCAGTAGCTCTTTAATAGGCGGCATGTTAGAAAAAACTTTTTTTCCACCTTCACGCAATGTTGTGTAGAGCTTTCCAGAAAGCAAGTGAGCTAAGTGGTTGTTTAGTGCGCCAACATTTTCTGAAATAGACATTTCGTTATCATTTAAGATAACCAACATGTCAGGTGCAGCATCCCCAGCATGGTTCATCGCCTCAAATGCCATTCCTGCGGTAATGGCGCCATCACCAATCACACAAACCGTTTTACGGTTTTGTTTTTCTTTTTCTGCGGCAATGGCCATGCCTAAACCGGCACTAATGGATGTTGAGGAATGGCCAACGCTTAAAATGTCATATTCACTTTCTTCACGCCATGGAAAGGGATGTAAACCATTTTTTTGACGAATGGTATCAATACGGTCACGGCGCCCAGTTAATATTTTATGTGGGTAGGCTTGGTGGCCGACATCCCACACAAGGTTATCAAACGGTGTTTTATAGACATAATGTAGTGCGACGGTGAGCTCAACAGCGCCAAGACCAGAAGCAAAGTGACCGCTAGAGCGACCCACGCTACTCAGTAAAAATTGTCTGAGTTCATCACAAAGCTTGGGCAAACTCTCTTTAGGCAACAGACGAAGCTCATCTGGTGTCTCTGCCAAGGCTAGCGTTGGATATTTAGCGATATCAATACTCATTAGTTGCTCACTTATAATTAATAAAAAACCCAACTTACTTAGCCATAACAAAATGACTATTTTCAGTATTTAGCGGCATAAAGCCTCTATGTGCTGTTGGGTTGCCTTCGTTTATCGTGCCTATAACTCGAGTGATTAAGAAGTCATCCATCTATTTTGTTGTGTTATAGGAATGATTCGAAGATACATTAGGGTAATAAATTGCCGTAATTATCGATCTTCTTGTAGCCAAAAGGCAAAGCATATTGTCAGCTTTTACGTTCAATAATGAAATTAGCTAAAGCGCTTAACATTTCTATATTATATCCATGGGACTGGAGTGTCTCTAAAGCATCTATTGCATCATGATATAGCTCACGTGCTTTTTTCTGCGCCGCTTCAAGCCCTAATAGCGATGGATAGGTACTTTTTTCATGTTCGGCATCAGTTCCTTGGCGTTTACCCGTGACTTCACTATCACCGATAACATCTAGAATATCGTCCTGTACTTGAAAGGCAAGACCGATGGATTGTGCATATTTATCTAAAACAGGTAACAATTGTTGACCTTTTTCACCTGCCGCAAAAGCACCAAGACGGATTGCAGCACGAATCAATGCCCCTGTTTTATGTTGATGAATGCGCTCGAGAGATTCAAGGTCAACTTGCTTCCCTTCTGCATCTAAATCAAGTGCTTGTCCGCCACACATACCTGCTAAGCCACTTGCGTATGATAACTCTGCAATCATCGCTATGCGGTCTTTGTCTGTTACATCTGGCATTGGTGCAGATGACAGCAATTGGAAAGCCAATGTTTGCAATGCATCTCCAGCAAGCACCGCATTGCCTTCACCGTATTTAATATGGCAAGTCGGTTGGCCACGACGTAAATCATCATCATCCATTGCAGGTAAATCATCATGGATTAATGAATAAGCATGAATACATTCGACTGCAGCAGCAGGGGCATCAAGGTTTTCTTGGCTAACACCAAACATCGAGCCGATGGCATAAGTTAAAAATGGACGTAAGCGTTTTCCACCTAATAATGTGCCATAGCGCATAGCTTGCGCTAGAGGGAGGTTTGCAAACGGCAGCGCATTTAAGGCATCTAATAGGTATTGATTGACTCTGTCGTAAGCTTGCTTTTGTTGCTGCGTAAAGCTATCTAAATGTTGTTCAGACATAATTTATTCTGTATCAGGTGAAAAATCGGCTAGAGGTTTATTTTCGTCATCGCTTAGCAAAATTTGTACACGTTGCTCTGCTTGCTGTAATACTTTTTGACCTTGTTTAGCAATTTGAACACCACGTTCAAACTCATTAAGGGCATCTTCTAAGGGAAGTTCACCGGATTCTAGGCGAGCGACGATCTGTTCTAGCTCTTGAAGTGAGTTTTCAAAACTAACAGTCGGAACTTGCTGAGTTTTTTCTTTAGCCATAGTCTTTAGCCACTAATGTGAAATCAGTTAATTCGAGGGATTTTAAATATTCAGCAGACTAACGCAGTCTTGCTACGGTTACAATTTATTATTGGGGTTTTTAGATTCAACCCGCAAGATAGTGTTATAATACGCCTCTTTATTGACAATTGGTAACGTGTCATGTGTCTCTGTTAAGGCACATTCGTTTGCCCCCAACCACCATGAACATGCAGCTATTATGAAGTTTATCATTAAGTTATTCCCAGAAATTACCATTAAAAGCCAAACTGTTAGGCTACGTTTCATTAAAATTTTGACCAGTAATATCCGTAACGTGCTTAAACCACTTGGCGAAGAGATTTCGGTTGTCCGTAATTGGGATAACATTGAAGTGCGTGTGAAGGGGGAAACAAAACACGATGAAATTTGTGACATGCTAGGGCGTATCCCAGGTATTCACCATATTCTCGAAGTGGAAGAAAAACCGTTTACTAGTCTGCATCATATTTACGAAATGACACACGAAGCCTATGGCGAGTCATTAGAAAATAAAACATTTTGTGTGCGGGTGAAACGTCGTGGTAAACATGAGTTTTCATCCATCGATGCTGAACGCTATATCGGTGGTGGGTTAAACCAGCACATTGCATCTGCAAAAGTTAAGCTTAAAGACCCTGACACCACGATTCACTTAGAAATCGAAGATGATAAACTTATCTTAGTTAAAGCACGTATTGAAGGCATTGGTGGTTTCCCTATAGGGACCCAAGAGGATGTGTTGTCACTCATTTCCGGTGGTTTTGATTCAGGTGTCTCGAGCTATATGTTGATGCGCCGTGGCTGTCGTGTTCACTACTGCTTCTTTAATTTAGGCGGAGCTGCGCATGAAATTGGTGTGAAGCAAATTGCACATTATCTGTGGAACCGTTTTGGTAGCTCCCATAAAGTCCGTTTTATTGCTGTAAATTTTGAGCCAGTTGTGGCTGAAATTTTAGAAAAAGTGGATGATGGCCAAATGGGCGTTGTGCTCAAACGTATGATGGTAAGAGCAGCATCGAAAGTTGCTGAGCGTTATGGTGTGCAGGCGATTGTCACAGGTGAAGCTCTGGGGCAGGTATCAAGCCAGACTTTAACAAACTTGCGTTTAATTGATAATGCTTCTGATACCCTCGTATTAAGGCCGCTAATTTCCCATGATAAAGAACATATTATTAAGTTAGCTCGCCAAATTGGTACTGAAGATTTCGCAAAAACCATGCCTGAATATTGTGGTGTAATCTCAAAAAGCCCAACAGTTAAAGCGGTGAAAGCGCGGATTGAAGCGGAAGAGGCCAATTTTGATTTTAGTATTTTAGAGTCTGTTGTTGAGCAAGCTCAAAATATAGATATTCGACAAATTGCACAAGAAAGTCTTGAAAAAGTTCCTGAAATTGAAATGGTGAGTGAGCTTTCAATTGAAAATGAAGTGATTTTAGATATTCGTTCAATTGATGAATTCGAAGACAAACCACTGAATGTAGATGGAATGGAAATTAAGCACATTCCATTCTATAAGTTGAGTACGCAATTTGGTGACTTACCAAAAGATAAAACCTATTTATTATATTGTGACCGTGGGGTAATGAGCCGCTTGCAAGCGCTATACCTAAAAGAACAAGGTTATGAAAATATAAAGGTTTATCGCCCATAACTTAAAACAGGGTGCTTGTATCACCAACTCACAATCAGAGAGAAATGTGGGGGAAATTTCCCCCACAAGACTAGTTATCGCAGGATAACGTAGCTTGAACCAGCGTGTTTCCGCTGCTGATACTGAAAGAGCATAGCCTTTCTTGCATCAATAATGAAAAACACAATACCGTCAGACACACGGTAACTAGCCCCAGAAGGGCAATTTTGGCCATTCCTCTTGACTCCTTTTCTAAAAGGAGACAGAATCCAATTGTGTGAGTTGGAGACTGCCTCGGATTAAGATTAACATCTAAATTCGGGGCTTTCGTCTTTTTGGCTCTCACTAATGCTTGAACCAAATGATCCAAGCACCCGCGGCAATCATAGCAAAAAATCACTCTAAACAAATGTTTTTATCGTTCATTATTGAAAATAAAATATTTAAATTCAGTTGGTTATAATGGTTTCGATATCATTGATATTAATATGATTACTGATGCAACTGAAATAGAAATGACAAAGTGAGCTGAATAAAAATAAGTAGAGAATAAAAACAGGGTGCTTGTATCACCAACTCACAATCAGAGAGAAATGTGGGGGAAATTTCCCCCACAAGACTAGTTATCGCAGGATAACGTAGCTTGAACCAGCGTGTTTCCGCTGCTGATGCTAAAAGAGCATAGCCTTTCTTGCATCAATAACGAAAAACACAATACCGTCAGACACACGGTAACTAGCCCCAGAAGGGCAATTTTGGCCATTCCTCTTGACTCCTTTTCTAAAAGGAGACAGAATCAAATTGTTGTGTGTTTGAGACTGCCTCGGATTAAGATTAACATCTAAATTCGGGGCTTTCGTCTTTTTGGCTCTCACAAATGCTTGAACCAAAATGATCCAAGCACCCGCGGCAATCATAGCAAAAAAGTACTCTAAACACAGATTTTTTTACTATTTAATTTTTATTATTCAATAAGTTAAGTTGTATTTCTAATTCGTTTTTTATAATGAGTTTTATATTTAATCTTCTAAATAATCGTTAATACCATTAGGTAAAACGAGTTGAGCGGCAACTTGGGCCGCAGTCTTTCGGCCTACCAATAATTCAATTAACTTTAATGCAAAGTCAAAAGAAGTGGCGGGCCCTTGGCTAGTTAATAGATTGACACGTTCATCAAAGTAAACTCGGCGATCGACCCATTTATGAGCTGCGATTTTATCTTTCATTGATGGAAAACAGGTCATATTACCTAGTGGAAACAATTGGTGATATTCAAGTACAAGCGCTGGTGCTGCACAAATAGCTGCTACGATTTTACCATCAAGATGCATACGGCGAACTTTTTCAACCACCAGTGGGCTATCGCGGAACGTTTCTGCTCCCGCCATACCACCAGGCAGCACAATGGCATCAAAAGGTTCATCAGCGACTTTAATCAACGGAGTATCGGCAATAATTTTTAGGCCTCGTGAGGCTGTAATGGTTAAAGAGCCATCTTCAGTCACACTCGCTAAGGTCACATCGATACCTGCTCTAACTAATAAATCAGCAGTAATAGTAAATTCAATTTCTTCACTCCCATGAGCGATGCAAACTAGAGCGGAAGTCGTCATATTGTTGTTCTCTATTTTTGACTAAATGATAAAGGCGATCGTTTTCAGGTGTACTGATCCCATGAGCTCGTGCTTGTTTGATTAAAAAGCCAGTGATGTAATCAATCTCTGTACGGCGATTATTTCGCATATCTTGTAACATAGAGGAATAGTTATCAGCGGTATTATTGATAATGCCGTAAATATACTCAGTCAGTTCTGCTTTATCCGTATGCAGCCCTTCTGCCGCCATAACATGACATATTTCATCAATGATCTGAGATATCTGTATGGAATGTTGGATTAATTCACCATTTTTACAGGTATGTTCGACGGTAAGGGGGTTAATGACACAGTTCACAATCAATTTACGCCAGCAAGTGGTTAAAATATTATTATGCCAAGCCACATCAGGTAAGGCTTCATGCAAGATATCTGCTATTGGGTAGTAAGCTTGTGCTTGGGAATTGATAGCGCCGATATGTGTGATGCCATTTGCGACATGAAATACTTGGTTATTTTCTTGCCAAGCTGCATGGGTTGTGACGCCCGCTAAGATAGGATGACGTAAAGGCGCCAGCTCTTCAATCGTCCCCATACCATTATGCAGTAATAGAATAGGCGTATTTTCTGGGATAGTATTAATCAAAGGTAATAAAGCGTCAGAAACTTGCCATGCTTTTAAACAAACAATGATCAACTCACTGGTTTGCAAGTGGTTAATATTATTACAGGGAATCAGCTCTCGGAAACTACGCCCATCAGGTTCATTAACATCGACGAATAAATCAGACTGTGCAACACGTAGCCAACCTTGTATGTCATGCCCTTGTATTGCAAGTGAAGCAAGCCACAGTTTACCTATCGCACCACAACCAATTAGAGTTATTTTCATTGTTTCCCCTTTGAAAATGGGACTTTAACGTCTTATAAGGTAAGGCGGAAGTGATCTCTTATCATTATAACCTTTTACGATACGAAGTTGTAGTTAACGAAGTATCACAGACCCTGATAACTTGAAGTGATGTGAATAAAAACGTTATCATGCGCACAGTCTAAAAATTATCAGTGAGGTTCTAGCTATGCCATCATTTGACATTGTATCTGAAGTGGAAATGAATGAAGTACGTAATGCGGTGGAAAATGCGCAGCGTGAGTTAACCAGCCGTTGGGATTTTAAAAATGTCGAAGCTAGTTTTGAGCTAAATGACAAAAATGAATCAGTTAAAATCACTAGCGAGTCTGATTTCCAAGTACTCCAGTTAGTTGATATCTTAAGAGAAAAAATGGCAAAACGCGGTATTGATGGTGCTGTATTGAATGTGCCAGAAGATATTGTTCATAGTGGAAAAACCTATAGCGTTGAAGTTACGTTCAAGCAAGGTATTGATGCTGCAACTGCTAAAAAAATCGTTAAATTAATTAAAGACAGTAAACTGAAAGTTCAAGCACAAGTTCAAGGTGACCAAGTACGTGTGACGGGCAAAGCCCGTGATGATTTACAATCGGTTATGGCATTAGTACGTGGCGGGAACTTAGGCCAACCTTTTCAATTTAATAACTTCCGCGATTAGTTATTTTTCAAGCATTCATTTAAAGCCCGCGATAGCGGGCTCAGACTGCTGACAAACATATTATGTTTGGCGGCAAGTCTAATAGGTTTTGAAAATAAACTAGGAAAATCAATTTATTGATTTTCGGCTGATAACACAAAGCGGGAAAAACCACGCTTTTATCCTGCTTTGTCAACAACCTCAGCCCGCGATAGCGGGCTAATTTTTACTGATTTATTAATGCTTCAAGTTGTTCTCGATTGATGATTTTTCTATCAACTTTAACATAAGCACTAAATTCCTCGTCAACGACAAGCGCTTCCATCACCCCTTCTTGAGCTTGTAATTTTTTCTCAAGGGCTCTTGTATCTCCAATATGGTTGGGTAATTCAATACGAATACTGCTGACATAAGGAGGCTGCTGCATTGTCAGGCTAATGATAAACCAGATAATGGTCAAAATTAAACCACCAATAAAAACGGTACTAGCTCCTTCAAAACTGTATAACCACCCACCAACAATACCCCCGATGGCAACGCCTAAAAACTGGCTAGTGGAGTAAACGCCCATGGCAGTTCCTTTATAGCCCGCAGGTGCCTCTTTGCTTATGAGTGACGGTAAAATGGCTTCCATGATATTGAAAGCGATAAAAAACAGTTGAATACCTAAGAAAATCACCCATAAGTGACTACCAGAAAACCATAAGGTAATTTCGGACAATGCTAAAACGGCAATACAGAATAAGAAGACTTGTTTCATTTTGCGGTATTTTTCCGCATAAATAATGAACGGAAGTACGGTGACAAAAGCAATTAACATCGTGACTAAATAGGCTTTCCAATGGTCTTTCGCTAAAAAGCCAGAGTCAGTCATGATAAGAGGCAGAGCAACAAAACTGGACATCAGTAGGGTGTGTAAGCTGAGGATCCCTATATTTAATTTGAGTAATTGAGGGTGCATTAAAACCGCTTTTAAATTACCTTGTACAAATGCAGACTCACGATTTAAGACATGAGTATTAGTATTAGGAACAACAAAAACAGTCACTGCAATAGCACCAACTGCAAGTAGCGCTATCCCCCAAAATAAGCCACTTAAACCAACCCAATTAGCGATAATTGGGCCAAGTACGAGGGCGATAGCAAAAGTTAAACCGAAACTAATACCTAAAAATGCCATGGCTTTAGTGCGATTTTGCTCTCGAGTTAGGTCAGAAAGTAATGCCATGACGGCAGCAGAAATTGCTCCGGCGCCTTGTAAAGCCCGACCAATAATAATTCCCCAAATAGAATCGCTTAATGCTGCAACGATACTTCCGATAATAAAAATAACTAACCCAATAATAATTAAAGGTTTCCTACCAATCTTATCTGACATTAAACCAAAAGGGATTTGAAAAACGGCTTGGCTAAGGCCATAGATACCAATAGCGACACCCACTAAGAACTCGCTAGCACCTTGTAAATGCATCCCATAGCTGGTCAAAATAGGTAATACCATAAACATTCCAAGCATTCGCAAGGAGAAAACGGAGCCTAATCCCCAAGTGGATCTAAGCTCTGCGGATGTCATTTTGTTATCATTCATTTTTATTCTTCATATTTCGTGCTGTAGCGGTGTTGACTTCTCTCAGCTAGTTGGGTCACACATTAATAAATACAACAAGTTGAATAAATATGTATATGTTGTGGCAATATGTTTTTAATCTCAACCTATTAGCATTTTTAATAGTGCATTTGATATCTAGCTTATCAATAGCAAGCGGCTATTTAACCATAAAATAGATTCATAAGGATAGGCAGAATAAGTAAAAGTGAGTTGTAAAAGCAGTTAGAGACAAATAAAAACGGCGGGGAAGGCCCGCCGTTTAGACATCGTTATCATCAGTAAACAGATAAGTTATCTGACGAGAGCTATAACAGTATCGCTTGAAACTATAGGGTCAACTGACATCATTACGCTCAATGAAGTAATCGCTACGATTGAGAAAATGAACAGTTTTCTTGCCCAGACCCGGTCGTCATTTTCGGTTTTGAAGCCCGAAATTGCCATACCTAGCCACCATAAGCTGACTGCTGCACCTACGATGAGGTACTTATAGCCCGCGTATCCACTGATAGCTAACATTAATGTTGCGACCATAAACGCTAGGATATACAGGAAGATGTGCGTTTTCGCGACGGATATTCCTTTAATAACCGGTAACACAGGAATGTTTGCGGCTTTGTAATCCTTAAAGCGGAAGATAGCAATGGCATAAGAATGAGGCATTTGCCACAAACTGAATATCAATAATAGGATAAGTGCACCCATATCGAATTCATTTGTAACAGCGCAGTAACCGATAACTGGTGGTGCCGCGCCTGAAAGACTGCCAATCAGCGTGCCATAAACGGATTTACGTTTCATATATAGGCTATAAATACCTACATAAACAATGAAACCGATAACTGCAAGCAGCATTGCCAGAGCATTGGCTGCTACAAGTAGTAGCACCATACCAGCAATACCTAATGCAGCAGCGTAAATCAGGCTAACTTTCGGATCAATCAACCCTTTAACTAAAGGGCGATTCTTCGTTCTTTCCATGATACGGTCGATATCACGGTCGATGTAGTTGTTAAAAACACAACCAGAAGCCACGACCAGTGATACACCCAGCAAAGTCGCAACGAACAGTGGGTAATCAATTGACCCTTTTGAAGCCAATAAAAAACCACCGATCACAGAAATCAAGTTTCCGAATATAATTCCTGGTTTGGTCACTTGCAGGTATTGCTTAAACATATCGGCAACTCTTTAGTCGAGCATCATATTGATGTTCAGGTTGTACATAATCCACAGTGAGCCAATGACCACAATGCCAACAATAAGCATGGTGAACAGGAAGGCAACTAAATTCCAACGCTCATCTGATGATGTATTCATATGTAAGAAACAAACCAAATGAACCAGAATTTGCACAACCGCCATGCCTACAACAGTCCAAAGGATTGCTGAAGTTGACGCTGTACCTTCCATCACCATCCAGAAAGGGATCACTGTCAGGATAACTGATAGGATAAAGCCAATCAGGTATGTTTTAACGCTACCGTGGCTTGCTCCAGTGTGAGCATCTTTTGCATGACTCATTTAAATAGCCCCCAGAAGATAAACAACGGTAAATACACAAATCCACACAACGTCTAAGAAGTGCCAGAACAAACTTAGGCAGTTTAAACGTGTTTTGTTGACATCAGTCAGGCCACGGCGAGTGACTTGGATCATCATGATAATAATCCAGATCAGGCCCGCAGTTACGTGTAGACCGTGAGTCGCAACGAGTGCGAAGAAGCCAGATAAGAAACCGCTACGGTCAGGACCAAAGCCTTCTGCAATCAATTCATGGAACTCATAGATTTCCATGATGACGAAGCCAAGACCTAACAGGAACGTTGCAAATAGCCATAAGTTAACAGCAGCTATCTTACCTTTGTGCATCGCTATCATTGCGAAGCCGTAAGTGATACTACTCACTAACAGTAAGAAGGTTTCGCCTAATACGAACTTCAGACTGAAGATATCTTTACCAGCAGGACCGCCAGCAGTTCCATCGGCCAAAACAACATAGGTAGCAAACAAACAAGCAAACAGGATCAAGTCGCTCATAATATAGAGCCAGAAACCGAATACTTTTGTTCCACCTGCATCGTGGTGCCCATGCTCAGCATGGGCGATATTTTGGTTAGTCATTGTATTAGTTGACATCGTTCACACCTGCCTTACGCAATTCTTCAAAGTGCTTATTCTCGATTTCTTCGATTTCAGCCACAGGTACGTAGTAATCAACATCTTCGTCGAAGCTTTTTGCAATCCAAGTTACGATCATTCCACCGAAACCAATGATTGCGAGCCACCAGATGTGCCAGATCATTGCGAAACCTAAAACTAAGCTAAATGCAGCGATAATAACGCCTGCGCCTGTGTTTTTCGGCATATGAATTTCTTCATATGAAGTTGGTTTCTTATGAGCAAGGCCTTTCTCTTTCAGATCCCACCATGCATCGCGGGTTTGAACGTGTGGTTCAATCGCAAAGTTATAGAAAGGTGGTGGAGAAGATGTTGCCCACTCAAGTGTACGTCCACCCCATGGGTCACCGGTTAAATCACGGTTTTCATGACGGTCACGGATACTCACAATGATTTGGATAACTTGGCATGCAATACCGATTGCGATTAACGCAGCACCGCCTGCAGCAACAACTAACATTGTGTGGTAAGTCGGGTCAATATTCTGACTTAAACGACGGGTCATACCCATAAAGCCAAGAATGTACAGTGGCATAAAGGCTAAGAAGAAACCGATGATCCAGAACCAGAAGGCACGAACACCCCATTTCTCATTTAGCGTGAAGCCATACGCTTTCGGGAACCAGTAAGTCATACCCGCGAAGCACCCGAATACAACACCACCAATGATAACGTTATGGAAGTGAGCAATCAGGAATAGACTGTTATGCAGAACGAAGTTTGCACCTGGAACAGCAAGCAGAACACCAGTCATACCACCAACAGAGAAGGTGATGATGAAACCGATAGTCCACAGCATAGGTGATTTAAACTCGATACGGCCTTGGTACATGGTAAACAACCAGTTGAAGATCTTAACCCCTGTAGGGATTGCGATAATCATTGTGGCGATACCGAAGAAGGCGTTAACGTTAGCTCCTGAACCCATCGTAAAGAAGTGGTGCAACCAAACGATGAAGGACATAACGGTAATAACGATTGTCGCCCAAACTAATGAGGTATAACCGAATAAACGTTTTTTCGAGAAGGTTGCTGCAACTTCAGAGAATACACCGAACACTGGCAGAACAAGGATATACACCTCAGGGTGACCCCATGCCCAAATCAGGTTGATGTACATCATCATGTTGCCGCCCATATCATTAGTGAAGAAATGGGTGCCTAAATAACGGTCTAACGTCAGAAGCGTTAATGTAACAGTTAAGATAGGGAAAGCAGCAACAATCAATACGTTAGTACATAACGCAGCCCAGCTGAATACAGGCATTTTCATCATCGACATACCCGGCGTACGCATACGGATAATAGTCGCGATAAAGTTAACCCCTGTTAATAGTGTACCAATACCGGATATCTGGAGACTCCAGAGCCAGTAATCGACCCCGACCCCAGGGTTGTACTCCAAGCCGGATAATGGCGGATAAGCCAACCAACCAGTTTGTGCGAATTCACCTACCCCTAGAGAGATGTTGATTAACACAACACCAACAACAAAGAACCAGAAGCTCAATGAGTTAAGGAATGGGAACGCAACATCACGTGCACCAATTTGCAGAGGCACAACTAAGTTCATCAGACCGACAACGAATGGAGTTGCCATGAAGAAAATCATGATAACGCCGTGTGCGGTGAAGATTTGGTCATAGTGATGAGGATTCAAGAAACCCTCTTGGCCAGCAGAAGCAAGAACTTGCTGCCCACGCATCATGATAGCATCCGCGAAGCCACGGAATAACATAACCATTGCGACAATGATGTACATGACACCAATTTTCTTATGGTCAACAGAGGTTAACCATTCTTTCCACAACCACTTCCATTTACCAAAGTAAGAAATCACACCTACTAAGCCAAGTCCACCTAGGACAATAGCAATCAGGGTGACAACGATAATCGGCTCATGGAGCGGAATTGCATCTAGTGTTAATTTTCCGAACATGCCCTTATTCCTCAGCGCCAGCAGCATGAGCACTATGGCTCATTTGCATTGAATTGCCTGTAGCATCGTTATGGTCAGTCATTGAATGACTTTGATTTTCTACAGGAGCGTGACCTTTATGGTGCTCATGACCAAACTTCAGAACGATATCTTCATAAAGTTTAGGCTTCACGCTAGAGAAGTAGGTAACAGGAACGTTCATGCTTGGCTTAGCGACTTCGTCGAATGCCTGCATGGTATCCATTGTTTTAGGAGAAGCTTTTACCTTTTGTACCCACTCATCAAAACCTTGACGGTCTGGAGTTGCAATAGCATTGAACTTCATATCAGAGAAGCCATGGCCACTGTAACTTGCTGAGAAGCCTTTGTAGGTACCTGGTTCATTAGCGATTAAATGAAGTTTAGTTTGCATACCTGCCATCGCGTAGATTTGGCCACCTAAAGATGGAATGAAGAATGAGTTCATCACCGAATCTGACGTGATTTTGAAGTTAACTGGCACACCTGTAGGGAATGCGATTTCATTAACTGTTGCAATGCCTTGCTCTGGATAAATAAATATCCATTTCCAGTCAGCAGAAATAACTTCAATAGTGACAGGTTCCTGATCACTCACTAATGGCTGATACGGGTCCAGCTCATGTGTCGTCTTCCAAGTGATAGCACCTAGAATAATGATAATGATGATAGGAACGGTCCAGCAGACTAACTCAATTTTATTTGAGTGAGCCCAATTAGGACGGTAGGTTGCTGACGTGTTGGATTCACGGTATTTTCTTGCGAAGATAATCGTCATGAAAATAACAGGAATAACAACAAGTAGCATTAAGCCAATTGCAATAAGAATTAGCTCTTTTTGTTTAACGCCAACGGCGCCTTTTGGATCCATCAACACCATATCGCAACCACCTAGTAGTAAGGCAGCTACAACGAGTGAGATTGCTCCGATGCTTTTTTTGTAGTTCATAAGTCTCATCCACGACCCCAAATGACAAAGATTCTAATTGTCGTTTCATCAGTGCGGGCATTTTACGGTAAGGTTATGCGAGTGTAAATGATTGTAAGGCAAAGAAACTGAATTGTTAGCTCTTTATGTTAATATGATCACATGTAAAGAACTTATAAACAAAAAGTTAAAATTGATACGGATTATAAGTATGTATTGATAAAACTCTATTAATACTAAATTATCTTGGTAATTTTTCAAAGAAAAATATATACAAAAGAAATGAAAAAATAGTGAAACTGATATAAATGATTAGCAATTTGCTAAGGGAAATTACAGTTTTTATTGCCGATAAAGCTATTTTGGTTGCTTTATCGGCTAAATCATAAAGAAAAATTCTTATTTTACTGATAAAAATAAGAAAATAGTTAACTTCTGATGCAATGTTCTATAGTGCGCTAAAAGGTATACTTTAATGTATAAATGATTGCATCTTGATAGAAAGTATCTCCTAATTTATTATCAGCATAGCGGTATTGTACCCCTGCAGAAACATGGTTTGTTGCATTCCACCAAAAAGCGAGGGCGCCATTTATGCCATTACGCTTATCCCCGTTATAGCGTTTATTCCTCGCGAATTCCATTTCATGCCAGTTTGTTATCATGAAATTTTCTTCGAATACGCTGAAATTATAGCCAGCCACCCAACCTGCTACATATCCATTATTACCTGAATAGAATGTCTGGTCGGTGTAATTAAGAGCAATAAAAGGTTTAAACCATAAATCACCGAATGCAGTGTTATAACCAATACCATATAAAGTATTCACATCGTGGAAATTACCACCATACTTGGCTCCAGGTAATGACCAAGTGCCATAAACGTGCCCGTATAGGTTGAAACCAGTATCACCTAAATAAAAGCGGCCTGTTGTTTTAATGGTATAGCGTTTATTTCGTCCTGAATCGGTGTGTTGGCTATGGAATGGGTTTTCGAGATCAAAAAAGCCATATAACTCACCCCAATTAAAATTGGCACCGCCTTCAAGCTCAATATAGGCAAAATCTTTCTTACGTGTCGTGTTTTCTGTTTTGGTTTCAGTACGATGTGACCAATCTAAATAGTTTACATTGACATCAGCAAAGCCATTTTTATAGCCAATAATATTGTCAGAATATGCCGTACCTGCTAGAGAAATTAAGGCGGTCATGTAAATGATTTTTTTCATATATAGATTATTTTCACTTATTGATTAATGGAATTTAGTAGTGCGTTAGTTATTAACACTTTAGCTAACCAATTTGTAACTTGTGATATATTAGACTTGAAAATTGTAATTAAGAAATATTTTACACGAATGAAGTGATCGAAATCACGATATTTAGATGTTATTGCTTTGTTTTGCTATTTAGATCTAATTTATACAAAAGATCAGATTCCCTAAACAAATAAGCTTTGCTT
Organism: Providencia sp. PROV150; assembly: GCF_028481025.1. NCBI lineage: Bacteria > Pseudomonadati > Pseudomonadota > Gammaproteobacteria > Enterobacterales > Morganellaceae > Providencia > Providencia sp. PROV150. Next base: position 61,891 of record NZ_JAMPPJ010000012.1, read on the forward strand.
AGGGAATTATGAAAAGAATGAGAAAGAGTATTGGGAGGGTTATTGCTGTACTGTTTTGCGAACGGCGAGGAAATCTAAACTACCACCAATAACTAAGCTGATAGCACCAATGCTAATACCAGTATTAAAAATAAGGTTTTGGTAGTGGGGTAAACTCAGCCAAAATTCAATGTGTGTCGTAAACAGATAAACTTTCATATCACTAAATGAAAATATAAGTAATGAAAGTAGCCAAATAGCAAGGAAGCTAACGGCAGTAATAAGAGCATAAACGGCAATGCGATACCCTTTCGCATACAGCTGACGCCGTTGAAACAACCCTGTTGTTTGTGTGTAGATTAAGGATGTCCGACAAGCTAATAAAAGCAAAACACCAGGGACTGCAACTGCGATCGAAATAAGGTAGAACAGTGGCCAGCCATAATTACTGACAAAAATACTTGCGACTGGGCCAATATAAACACGACCAACGGCGGAAAGAGCAGAAAGAAGTGCAAACTGCGTTGCGGATAGCGACTTATTACATAGTGTCATTAATAGGGCGACAAAAGCGGCGGTTCCCATACCAGAGAAGATATTTTCTAGAAAGATAATCGACCCCATGGTTAAGATATGGGGCGGTGTTATCGCTAAGAACCAATAGCCTATATTAGAGCCGCCTTGTAGAAGCCCAAAAATAAATAGAGCTTTAAATAAGCTCATATTTTTCATGAGATAACCACCAAGTAACGCTCCAACAATAGTTGCAGCCATACCAACAGTTTTATTGACGGTACCCACTTCGCTTAAACTAAAACCAAGAGCATTTAATAGAAAGTTGGTATTAAGCGCCATGACAAAGGCATCACCGAGCTTGTAAAAAACTAACAGTAGTAAGATTAGCCAAGCATTGTTTCGGCTAAAGAATTCAGCGAGTGGTTCGTATATTGCTTTTTTTAGTGATGTTGGTGCAGCGCAGCTTTCTTCGGGTTCTTTCGCGAGTAATGTTGCGATAACGCCGATAATCATCAGCCCTGCCATGACTAAATATAGTTGTTTCCACGTTAAAAACTTATCCGCTAACCAAAGAGCAAGGCCGCCTGAAACTAACATGCTGATCCGGTAACCCATAACTGAGGTTGCAGCACCAATTCCGCGTTCTTCCGCACTCAGTAAATCAGTTTTATAGGCATCAAAAACAATGTCTTGTGAGGCTGAACAAAATGCAACAGTAACCGCTAGCGCAGCAAGGTACCACAAATGCTCTGAGGGGTTCATAAAGCCCATAGCGGCAATGCTGATAATCAACAGAATTTGCGTGGTTAATAGCCATCCTCTTCGACGACCAAGAAAGGGCGGAGTATAGCGGTCCATCATTGGGGACCAAAGAAATTTCAACACATAAGCCTGTCCGACTAATGAAAAGAAACCAATAGTTTTAATATCGACATTTTCAACAGTTAGCCAAGCTTGTAATGTACCTGCAGTTAAAGCTAAAGGTAGACCAGAAACAAAGCCTAAAAGGATTAAAGTGATGTTATTTGGTAGAGTAAAACGAGGCATTATTTCCCTCTAAGCCAGTGTGATATTGCTGCAATACATTGCGCTGCAGAGGTATTGGCTGCGCTATGCTACCCAAGCTCAATCAGTGAGAGCTTAGGTAGCTTAATACTTAATGATAATGATTGCTCAGTTAATAGCGTGAATTTTGTCTGATAAAATCGGTGATTTCTTGGTCTGTTGCCATATCTGCAATTAAATCAGTGAGTGCGCTATTGATAGCTGTTGCAATCTTGTCATTATTGGCTGCTAATAACTCTTGTGTATTAAAATTGCGGGTAAATGAACGTGTTTTTGTCGAACCATTTGGGGCTGTTGCAATAATACTCACACTGGAGTTTACGGTAATATTATGGCGCAAGCTGCCTTCACTGACTTTGGTATCGAGTTTATTCAATTGAACGACTAGATTCACATTTGCCGGTGATGTCACCATAAAGCCACGTGCAGCCATTTGTTTTTCGACGGCTTCTTGCATCAGATAACGAGGATCGCGTGAAGGGTTCAGTACGACTAAACTGCCATTGCGGTTGACTTCCGCTAAGGATTTATTCGTACGATTGTCTACACTGCTAACACTGATTGAAGTTGCATTCAGTGTGGGGTTTTTTGCAGGTAAAGCTATCTTAGGCTCAAGTGATAATGTATTGCTGCTGGTTGCACAGCCCGCAAGAAGAAATAACCCTAAAAGTGGAAAACACAGTTTTCTTAACATAATTTTTTCCAGTTCATCTTTCCTAATTGAAAATGTTTCGTTATGGTGCGGGTAGCCGTCGTTCAATATAAAGCTTAGCGGCTTATTTATCCTGAACTATTAGACAACAATTTTTGAAAAAATTCGCATCAATGTGCCGCTATCATAACATTGGCAAGTTATTATCGGATATTTCTATAATAAGAAGATAGCAATAATCAACACGTACAATAAAAGATAATTGCCTCTGAGCATAATTTTTAATTAAGGAGCATTTTATGGTCGCTAATGCAGCTCAAAGTATGCAATCTCTTGTGAGCCAAAAATTACAAGCTGCTTTCGAACCTACACATTTGGAGGTAATTAATGAAAGCCACCAACACAATGTGTTACCGGGCTCTGAAAGCCATTTCAAAGTTATTTTAGTGAGTGATAAATTTGAAAATAAACGAATGCTTGCCCGCCACCGCGAAATTTATGCTATTTTAGCCAGCGAATTATCGGGAGGGATCCATGCCCTTGCTTTGCATACATATACGCAACAAGAGTGGAATGAGCTTGCTGACACTGCGTTAAAATCACCTGCTTGTCGTGGTGTCGGCGGTGTTAATCGGTAATTTTTCGTTTCAGTTAATACACTGAGACTATGCTGTACTTAATAAGCCATGCTCGATGATGAGCTTGGTGAATGTTTTTTCTTCAAATTAGGCGAAAAAACAAAAAATTTAGTCAGAAAAGTCACAAATAATGAGGAAAAAACGCTTCTTTTCTCAGCTTTTCTCGACTCAGGGCGCATGCATCGGTATAATGCTGCGTCTAATTTTCAGTAAGGTTTCGGGACGCTTCTGATATCAGGGATTGACCGTTACGAAAGTAACGCCCCCGGTTCTGGAAGGGAGACAGCCGTTATGATTTAATGGCATAACTCTGGAGTAGACCGATCACTAAGATTTATTTTGAGGTAAGAAGATGCAAGTTTCTGTTGAAACGACTCAAGGCCTTGGGCGTCGTGTAACAATCACCGTTCCTGCCACTGATATTGAAAAAGCAGTTAATAGCGAATTAGTTAGTGTTGCTAAAAAAGTACGTGTTGATGGTTTCCGTAAAGGGAAAGTACCAATGAACATCGTTAAACAGCGTTACGGCGCGTCTGTTATGCAAGACGTTCTGGGCGATGTAATGCAACGTAACTTCATCAACGCAATTATTGAACAAAAAATCAATCCAGCGGGTGCGCCTAGCTACAAACCTGAGCAACTCGAAGACGGTAAAGATTTTGTTTATTCAGTTGAATTCGAAGTTTACCCAGAAATCGAATTAACAGGTTTAGAAACGATTGAAGTTGAAAAACCAGCTGTATCTGTAAAAGATGAAGATCTGGAAAACATGTTAGAAACTCTGCGTAAGCAACAAGCGCAGTGGAAAGAAGTTGAAGCGGCAGCAGAAGCTGACTCTCGCATCACTATCAACTTTACCGGTTCTATCGATGGTGAAGAATTCGAAGGCGGAAAAGCAGAAGACTTCGCACTCGTTATGGGCGAAGGTCGTATGATCCCAGGCTTCGAAGAAGGTGTTGTTGGTCATAAAGCGGGTGAAGAATTCGATATCGAAGTTAACTTCCCAGAAGACTACCATGCTGAAAACCTGAAAGGTAAAGCGGCGAAATTTGCTATTGTTCTGAAGAAAGTAGAACAACGTGAACTGCCTGAATTCACTGAAGAATTCATCAAGCGTTTTGGTATCGCTGATGGTTCTTTAGATGGTCTGCGTGCAGAAGTACGTAAAAACATGGAGCGTGAGCTGAAAAATGCCGTGCGTAACCGTGTTAAAGCACAAGTTCTTGATGGCTTAATCAAAGCTAACGACATCGAAGTTCCAGCAGCAGTTGTTGATGGTGAAATTGATGTTCTGCGTCGTCAAGCGGCACAGCGTTTTGGTGGCGACGAAAAACAAGCGATGGAATTACCTCGTGAACTGTTTGAAGAACAAGCAAAACGTCGCGTAGTGATCGGTCTGCTGTTAGGCGAAGTGATCAACAAAAACGAACTGAAAGCTGACGAAGATCGCGTTAAAGCGCTGATCGAGGAAATGGCTTCTGCGTATGAAGATCCAGCTGAAGTTATCGAATACTACAGCAAAAATGAAGAGCTGATGAATAGCGTTCGTAACTTAGCTTTAGAAGAACAAGCTGTTGAAACTGTATTGGCTGTTGCTAAAGTGACAGAAAAAGAAACTAACTTCACTGAACTGATGAACCAAGTTCAAGCAGGTTAATTCTTTCTTGCTGTACAAAATAATGAAACCCGTGGTGTAATACTACGGGTTTTTTGTCAATTAAAGCCTTTAAATTATCACTTTAGCGAATTTAATTAGGATACCCTTGAAAAACACATTTAAACCCTAATTATATTATCTATACTTCAAGTAGTCTAAGTGGGGCTTTAATTGCAATTTGAACTATTTTGAATAGCTTAATATTGTAGAAATAGTGATATTAACCAATCGAGTTATTTCGTCATTTTTGAAAATCAAGTATGGTTTTCTAATGGTATAATTCCGTGTAACCCAATAGACTTGTGTTAAACTCTTTTACAGAGCGTCTTGTTTACTGCAGCATACTTAGCTGCATTTTCTTCTTATTTCGCCAGTTGCTTGGTTAAATATTAGCTAAACTAGAAAATAAGAGAATTGAAAGAGCCTGCAGACACAGGAATTTTTTAAAACCGTTGTTTGTGGCATGATCTCTGCTCAAAATAGCAGGCAGACAGCAAATTAGGCGCAAGCACCGGAACGTTTTTAATAGGAGATTTCGATGTCACATTTTGGCAGTCAGGAACAATTAGCATCTCAAATGGCCCTTGTGCCTATGGTCATAGAGCAAACTTCTCGTGGTGAGCGCTCGTATGATATTTACTCACGTCTATTAAAAGAACGTATTATCTTCCTGACTGGTCAAGTGGAAGACCATATGGCGAATTTAATCGTCGCTCAGATGTTATTCCTTGAAGCAGAAAACCCTGAAAAAGATATTCATTTGTATATTAATTCACCGGGTGGCGTTATTACCGCAGGAATGTCAATTTACGATACGATGCAGTTTATCAAGCCTGATGTAAGTACTATTTGTATGGGACAAGCTTGTTCCATGGGGGCTTTTTTATTGACGGCGGGTACCAAAGGTAAACGTTTCTGCTTACCAAATTCACGCGTGATGATCCACCAACCATTAGGGGGTTATCAAGGTCAAGCGTCAGATATCGAAATTCATGCTCAAGAAATTCTTAAAGTGAAATCTCGAATGAACGAGCTAATGGCTCTACATACTGGTAAATCCATTGAAGAAATTACTCGAGACACAGAGCGTGACCGCTTCTTATCTGCAAATGAAGCAAAAGAGTATGGTTTAGTCGACCAAATTTATAGTAGCCGTTAATGGGTTAACTTTTGGTATAATTAGTTCATACCATAAACTATTTTAAAGAAAATCGTTGTTTTGTTTTTTAATTGAATGAAAACAAAACAATATGGATAAAAGTGAGGTCAACTGATGACAGATAAACGCAAAGAGGGGACAGGAAAACTGCTTTACTGCTCTTTCTGCGGAAAAAGTCAGCATGAAGTTCGTAAGCTGATTGCCGGTCCGTCAGTCTATATTTGTGATGAATGCGTAGATTTATGTCTCGATATCATCCGTGAAGAAATAAAAGAACTTACGCCGCATCGCGAGCGTAGTGAGCTGCCTACGCCACATGAAATCCGACAGCATCTTGACGACTATGTCATCGGCCAAGAAAAAGCGAAGAAAGTCTTAGCGGTTGCGGTATATAACCATTACAAGCGCTTGCGTAATGGTGATAAAACCAGTGATGGCGTTGAATTAGGCAAAAGTAATATTTTGCTAATTGGCCCAACCGGTAGTGGTAAAACGCTTTTAGCTGAAACTTTAGCGCGTTATTTGGATGTACCATTTACAATGGCTGATGCAACGACATTAACTGAAGCTGGTTATGTCGGTGAAGACGTTGAAAATATTATTCAAAAATTACTACAAAAGTGCGATTACGATGTTGAAAAAGCTCAACGTGGTATCGTATATATTGATGAAATTGATAAAATTTCACGTAAGTCAGATAACCCATCAATTACCCGTGACGTTTCTGGTGAAGGTGTGCAACAAGCCCTTCTGAAACTAATCGAGGGAACGGTTGCAGCAGTACCGCCACAAGGGGGACGTAAACACCCTCAGCAAGAGTTCTTGCAGGTTGATACTTCAAAGATCCTCTTTATATGTGGTGGGGCATTTGCAGGGCTCGACAAAGTAATTGGCCAGCGTTTAAATACCCGTTCAGGTATCGGTTTTGCTGCCGAAGTGAAAGGTGAATCAGATAAAGCAACGGAAGGTGAGTTATTAACTCAGGCAGAGCCAGAAGATTTAATTAAATTTGGTTTAATTCCTGAATTTATTGGCCGTTTACCTGTTGTTGCAACATTAACTGAATTAAGTGAAGAAGCATTAATTCAGATTCTGCAAGAGCCTAAAAACGCTTTAACTAAACAATATCAAGCCTTATTTAGCCTTGAAAATACTGAACTCGAATTCCGTGAAGAAGCACTAAAAGCAATAGCTAAGAAAGCTATGGCACGTAAAACCGGAGCTCGTGGTTTACGCTCTATTGTTGAAGCTGCATTGTTAAATACGATGTATGACCTTCCTTCAATGAGTGATGTTGAAAAAGTTGTCGTTGATGAAAACGTCATTAACGAACAATCAGAACCGCTATTGATATATAGCAAACCTGATGCTCAAGCTTCTGGCGATAACTAATCCCATATAAAACGTTCAATAGTTAATCAAACGAAATGAGGGGTTTCCCTCATTTTGTTTTTTATGTTCAACTAGCCATTGAATGCTAAAATCTTGTCCCCATATAGTTTATATTCTGAGGTGTGGTTTCCTTGTTCTAGAAAGTAATTTTAAAACAAGAGATAGAAACCCTTAAACTAGCGTGAGCTAAACGAAGAGAGAGCTTTATGAATCCTGAGCGTTCCGAACGCATTGAAATACCAGTATTGCCTCTGCGTGATGTAGTGGTATACCCACATATGGTGATCCCACTGTTTGTTGGACGTGAAAAATCCATTCACAGTCTGGAAGCAGCGATGGATCATGACAAGCAGGTAATGCTGGTTGCGCAAAAAGAAGCCTCGACTGATGAGCCAGGGGTGAATGATTTATTTGCTGTCGGTACAGTCGCATCCGTTATTCAGATGCTAAAACTGCCTGATGGCACCGTTAAAGTCCTCGTTGAAGGTCTACGACGCGCACGTATTACCAGTTTGACAGATAATGGCGAATATTTCTTAGCGCAAGCAGAATATTTAGCTGCAGAGCAAAATAATGAATCTGAACACGCAGCGTATGATGAAGCGACAGCGGGTTCTCAATCATCAGACGCACTTGATGAAAAAGAAAACGAAGTGTTGTACCGCACTATCGTTAGTCAGTTCGAAAGTTATATAAAACTGAATAAAAAGATTCCACCTGAAGTATTAACCGCGTTACATGCGATTGAACAAGATCAGCTAGACAAACTGGCAGATACCATTGCCTCTCACATGCCACTAAAATTAGCGGATAAACAACGCGTTTTAGAAATGGCAAATATCGCAGAGCGTGTAGAGTTTTTGATGGCCATGATGGAGTCAGAAACTGAGCTGCTGCAAGTGGAAAAACGCATCCGCAATCGTGTTAAAAAACAGATGGAAAAAAGCCAGCGTGAGTATTATCTGAATGAGCAAATGAAAGCCATTCAGAAAGAGCTGGGTGAAATGGACGATGCGCCAGACGAATATGAATCGCTAAAACGTAAAATCGAAGAAGCGAAAATGCCAAAAGAGGCACAAGAGAAAGCAGAAGCAGAATTGCAGAAGCTGAAAATGATGTCGCCAATGTCAGCAGAAGCTACTGTTGTCCGTAGCTATATTGATTGGATGGTGCAGGTACCATGGCATAAACGTAGTAAAGTCAAAAAAGACTTAGTTAAAGCTCAAGAAGTGTTAGATACCGATCACTACGGTTTAGAGCGTGTGAAAGACCGTATTTTAGAGTATTTGGCAGTGCAAAGCCGCGTCAGTAAAATTAAAGGGCCAATCCTTTGTCTGGTTGGGCCTCCGGGCGTGGGTAAAACCTCTTTGGGGCAATCTATTGCTAAGGCTACTGGCCGTCAATACACTCGTATGGCATTAGGTGGGGTGCGTGATGAAGCTGAAATTCGCGGTCACCGTCGTACCTATATCGGTTCAATGCCAGGTAAGCTGATTCAAAAGATGGCAAAAGTAGGGGTCAAAAACCCACTATTTTTATTGGATGAAATTGATAAAATGTCATCTGATATGCGTGGTGACCCAGCCTCTGCATTATTAGAGGTGCTTGATCCAGAACAAAATATTGCCTTTAACGATCACTACTTGGAAGTGGATTACGATTTGTCTGATGTGATGTTTGTTGCAACATCCAACTCGATGAATATTCCAGCACCATTGTTAGATCGTATGGAAGTCATCCGTCTTTCTGGCTATACAGAAGATGAAAAACTGAATATTGCGAAAAAACATTTGCTGTCTAAGCAGATTGAACGTAACGCATTGAAAAAGAATGAGTTAACTATCGATGATAGTGCTTTAATGAGCATTATTCGTTATTACACTCGTGAAGCTGGAGTTCGTGGTTTAGAGCGTGAAATCTCTAAATTGTGTCGTAAAGCGGTTAAAGCGCTGCTCATGGACAAAAAGCTTAAGCACATTGAAATCAACGCTGATAACCTGAAAGATTATCTGGGTGTTCGCCGTTTTGATTATGGCCAAGCAGACACAGAAAACCGTGTTGGGCAAGTTACAGGCCTTGCTTGGACTGAAGTTGGTGGTGACTTACTGACTATTGAAACTGCATGTGTGCCAGGCAAAGGCAAACTAACTTATACCGGTTCTTTAGGTGAAGTCATGCAGGAGTCTATCCAAACGGCATTAACGGTTGTTAGAGCTCGAGCAGAAAAACTGGGTATAAATAGTGATTTCTATGAAAAACGTGATATTCATGTTCACGTACCAGAAGGCGCTACACCAAAAGATGGCCCGAGTGCGGGGATTGCGATGTCAACCGCTTTAGTCTCTTGCTTAACGGGTAATCCAGTTAGAGCTGACGTAGCAATGACAGGTGAAATTACTTTAAGAGGTTTAGTTTTCCCGATAGGCGGCCTGAAAGAAAAATTATTGGCTGCACACCGCGGAGGGATTAAAACCGTATTAATCCCTAAAGAAAACGAACGTGATTTAGAGGAAATTCCTCAAAATGTGATCGCGGATCTCGAAATTCATCCGGTGAAAACAATTGAAGAAGTTCTTTCTTTAGCTTTAGTTAACCCTCCTTTTGGGGCAGAAGTAGTTAAAAAGAAAGCTAAAAGAGTGAGCTGAATCAAGAAGTTTGTATAAAATTAAGACTGACAGCTAATTTAGGGCTTGTCAGTCTTTTTTTTCATCGCTAATTTAACGATGATTCTGATAATTGTTTGTATGCAATCTGTTCTCTTGCCATTGGTAATCAGGATTGATATAACGGCTGCATCATTAATTAACTATACTAATAACTGCTATAGTTAATTAAGAGATTTATAGTCCAACTAATATGGGGATGATAAGAGTGAATAAAGCTCAACTGATTGATCAAATCGCTTCTGATGCGAATATTTCTAAAGCTGCAGCAGGTCGTGTTGTTGACGCGTTCGTTGCTACTGTAACAGGTTCTCTGAGTAAAGGGGATGATGTTGCTCTAGTTGGCTTTGGGACTTTCTCTGTTCGTGAGCGTGCAGCACGTACAGGCCGTAACCCTCAAACGGGTAAAGAAATTAAAATCGCTGCGGCGAAAGTTCCTGCTTTCCGTCCAGGCAAGGGTCTTAAAGACGCTGTAAATAGCTAATTAAGTATTTAAGTTTGTCTTTCTCGTAATTTTGCGAAAACTCAAACTGACGGAATGTCTTTAATCAGCTAATATATAAGCGCACCATTGAAATGGTGCGCTTTTTTTTCTTTCTGAGTTAAGATTAGCGTATTATCAGGAAATTGAATTCAACAAAGCGGAGTTAAGCCTTTTTATGATGGAAAATTTACGCACAAAGGCGAATAGTCCTTTGCTCAAAATAATACTGGCGCTGATTATCCTTTCATTCGTGTTGGGTGGCGTTATGATGGGGGGCCTCGGTGGCAACAGTGCAAATAATGCAGCTGAAGTTAACGGGCAATCAATAAGCCGCGAACAGCTACAGCAGGCTTTTCAACAAGAACGCCAATCATTACAAGAGTACCTAGGGGATAAATTCTCAGAAGTCGCTAGTAATGAAGAAAGTATGAATTTACTGCGTCGTCAAGCTCTTGATAACTTGATTAACAATGAACTGATTAATCAGTATGCTAATGAATTACAGCTCTCAGCAAGTGACCAGCAAATTGAGCAATATATTTTCTCAATGCCTGTTTTCCAGACAGATGGCCGGTTTGATAGCGAAAAATATCGTGAGATCTTAAGTCGTAACAACATTAACGCGGATAGCCTTGCGGCTCAAATTCGCCAAGACCTTACACGAGCTCAGTTAGGAAAAACCTTTACTGGAACGGATTTCGCTTTACCATCAGAAGTTAAAGCATATGCTGAATTATTTATGCAAGAACGTGAAATTCGTACTGCAATCTTAGATTTAGCAGAGGTTCAAGCAAAACAAACAGCTTCTGAAGAAGAATTAAAAGCCTACTATGATGCCAACCAAAATAGCTTTATCTCACCTGAGAAAGTACAAGTAAGCTATGTTGAAATGGATGCAGCATCAATGCCGCCAGCGACAGTGTCAGCTGAGGAAGTAAAAGCGTATTATGATCAAAACCTGAAAAATTATACTCAGGCAGAGCAAAAACAGTACAGCATGATTCAGGTAGCTTCAGAAAAAGAAGCAAATGATATTCTGAATGAATTAAAACAAGGTGCGGACTTTGCAACACTGGCAACTGAAAAATCAACGGATAAATTCAGTGCAGGGCAAAAAGGCTTGATTGGTTGGATGGAAGCGGCATCAACGCCAAGCGAAATTGTGGACGCAAAATTAACAGAAAAAGGGCAACTTTCGGCACCTGTTAAATCACAAAATAGTTATGTTATCTTTCGCTTAGATGATATTAAACCTGAATCTATTAAACCGTTTGAGCAAGTTGAAGAAAGTATTAAAACTAGCTTACTTCAAGATAAAAACATTAAACAATTCTATGACTTACAGCAGAAGGTTAGTGAGGCTGCCACGAGTGATATGGAATCATTAGTTTCGGTTGAATCTGTATCTGGTTTGAAAGCTGTGACAACGGATTGGTTTGATAGAACAAATCCACCTGCCGCACTTAATTTCCCTAAAGTGGTCAGTGAAGTATTTAGCGACCGTTTAGTGGATAAAAATGGTTCTAAAGGGATCAACTCAGATGTTATTAACGTTGAAGGGGACCGTGCATTTGTTGTGCGTGTAACAGAGTACAAACCTGAAAGCGTTGAACCTTTTGATAAGGTTAAGTCCGAAATTGAAACTCTGGTTAAGCGCCAAAAAGCGGATGCAGAGTTGAAAGCTACGAGTGATAAACTTCTTGCTGAGTTAAATGCGGGTAAAGGAACAGAAGCTCTAAATGCGGCGGGGGTTAAATTTTCCGATACTCAAACTGTTTCTCGTTTAATGCCACAAACAGCGGTTATTAATGCAACGATGGAAATGCCGCAACCTGCTGATGGTAAACCAAGTTATGCACTTGCGCGTGATGAGTCCGATAACTATGTGCTTATTCAACTAGATAAAGTTACGCTAGGCCAACCGACGGATGATGAGTTAAAGCAACTGACTCGTGAATACCAAGGTGCTATGAGTTCTGCGGTCAATGAAGCTCTGATGCTTAATTTGCGTGAGAATGCAAAAATTGAAGTGCTGAATATTGAGTAATTGCGAGCAGCTTCGCAAGTAAAATTGTAACTTCATGAATAGAAGGCCACCTTTGGGTGGCCTTTCGTATTTTCAGTATTATTGAAAAGTGTTCCGTATTTTTCTATGGCATCGTTGTGTCTCAACATACACAGGAGAACAAATATGTTATGGAATTCAGTCAATAAATGCAGATTAGGTATTGTTCTGCTCCTTTCTTTATTATGCTCATTCTCTTCTTTTTCTTTGGCTAAGAAAATTGAGCGAGAAAAAGCCACAGAGGCTGTCATTCAAGAAAAACAAGTAAGTAATAACTCACCATCAACGAGCCATGGCCAGTCTGACAAAGTGAATATCAACTTAGCGGGTGAAGAAGAACTTGCAGAAAAACTTACTGGTATAGGTAGGCAAAAAGCGAAAGCAATCGTTGAATATAGGCAAAAATATGGTGCTTTTAATTCCATTGAAAATATTTTAGAAGTTCAGGGTATAGGTCCTGCATTTTTAGAAAAGAATAAAGATAAGTTAACTTTGTAACTAAAATCCCCCATACAGAGTATGGGGGTAATATATTAAAGGTTAATAATTAAGCAGAAAACTAAGCTTTTTATAAATAATTTGCGAGCTAAGTCTTATTATTGATAATCATTCAGCACATTTTCCGTACATTTGTTATTTTTATGTTATTAAAAAATAAACTGGTCGGAGTAGTTATGACAACACACATTAAAGTTCATGGTTATCATATAGATATTTTTCAACATGTTAATAATGCACGTTACTTAGAATTCTACGAAGCGGACCGCTGGGAATGGATGAATAAGCGTAATTTCATTAGTTGGGCGATAAAAAACAATTTAACAATGGCTGCGGTGAATATTAATGTAAATTATATCCAAGGCGTCTTGCTTGGTGATGAGCTGACAGTAGTGACTCGAATGGATAAAATCGGTACTAAAAGCGCAGTCTGTTATCAACAAATAATTCGCAATAAAGCAGGGGCTCAAGAGGTAGTTTCTGATGCTTATGTGACATTTGTATTTATCGATAACATAGAGAATAAAGCGATTGTTATTGATGAACAATTGCGTGAGAAACTAGAGTCATTCAAAGTAGGTTCTGAAGACTTTATTCAAAATTAGCCTACCTAGCTTGAATCGTTATGAATAAGCTAATGGCAGGCTATGTGTTTGACTAATTAATTATAACTTTTGCTTTAGTGAGAGCATGATAGCTTCTTTATCACTTAAATATTCATTTAAGCCCTTGCTCCTTAAATGGCAGGCAGCACATTCACCGCAACCATCACCTTGAATACCATTATAACAAGTCAGTGTTTGCTGCCTGATCGTTTCAAGGTGACCATAGCTGTCGGCAAGTGCCCAGGTTTGGGCTTTATTCAGCCACATTAACGGGGTTTCAAAGCGAATATTTTTGGCAAGACCGAGGTCTACAGCATGGTTGAGAGCTTTGACAAACTCATCTCGGCAGTCCGGGTAACCTGAAAAGTCGGTTTCACAAACCCCCGTTATCACTGCTTCTGCCTGTACTTGGTAAGCATAAATTGCAGCTAATGTGAGGAATAAAATGTTACGCCCTGGAACAAAAGTACTAGGTAACGCACTTGACTCACTTTCAGCGAAATCAGGGACTGGTATGTTGTCTCGGGTTAAGCTGCTGATTGCCAATTCATTGAGTAATGTGACATCTAACACTTTATGTGCTGCAGCACCTAAAGATACGCTTAATTTCTGTGCGACTTCGATTTCAAAACGGTGGCGCTGGCCGTAATCAAAAGTAACACAGTGAACTTCATCATAGTTTTGCAAAGCTTGAATAAGACAGGTTGTTGAGTCTTGGCCCCCGCTAAAAACCACAACTGCGCGTTTCATAGGTACTCCTTGGTGATATATCATTTTCAATATGTAATAAGAAGAGAGCGAAACATGTTAGCGATACTAGGATGCAATTAATAGTTCTATTTTTATCAAGCGAGTTTGATTGAGGTACTATTTATATGTCAATTTGGTTATTTGTGTAAAAATATTCTATAATCGTGGTGTTTGGTAACATTTTTATTGTTTTTTAATTATTCAATTTTGCATAATATGTTTATGCAGCTAATAAAATAACGACAAAAGTACTTACACCTAGATCAAGAGAGCATTCATGTTAGATAAAATAGACAAAAAACTGCTTTGTTTATTGCAAAATGACAGTAGCCTATCCTTAAATACCCTTGCTGAAGCTGTTAATTTAACATCTACTCCGTGCTGGAAAAGATTAAAAAGGCTTGAAGATGAAGGCTATATTCGAGGGCGAGTGACCTTACTCGATGGTGAGAAGCTAGGTTTAGGTTTAACGGTAATTGTGACAATTAAAACACAGCATCATAATAGTGAGTGGTATGAGCAATTTGTTTCTTTTGTTAGTCAACTTCCTGAGGTGCTGATGTTTTATCGCATGGCTGGTGAGTATGATTATCTTATGCAAGTCGAAGTGCATGATATGAAATCATATGACTTATTTTATAAAAAGCTAGTCAATGGCGTTCATGGTCTAATAGATGTAACTTCAAGCTTTGCAATGGAAAAAATCAAATATACGACAGTATTGCCTATCCCTGACTAACCTCGTAATAGCTTAGATAATTACGGTCTCTCATTCTTAGGCATCAATAAATCAATATATTCAAGGCAGTATTACGTGCGATTATTTTCACAACTAGGTTGGTATTTTTTGAGTGAATGGCGGCGCTATCTCGGCGCTGTTTGCTTTTTAATTATCATTGCTATTTTACAATTAGTTCCTCCACGCATTGTTGGTGTTGTCGTTGATGGAATAAGTAAAGGAGCAATGCCGACAAAGCAATTAATCACTTATGTTTTAATCATGCTGTTGATTGCATTGGTTGTGTATGGGTTGCGGTATATTTGGCGTTTATGGTTATTTGGTGCTTCTTATAAGTTAGCTGTACAGCTACGACAAAAGTTTTATCGGCAATTAAGTCTGCAGAATCAAGCGTTTTACCATAAGTATCGAACGGGAGACCTAATTGCACGTACAACGAATGATGTTGACCGAGTCGTGTTCGCAGCTGGTGAAGGTGTTTTAACATTAGTTGACTCATTGGTGATGGGGTGTGCGGTGCTCATCATGATGAGTGTTGAAATTAGTTGGCAGCTTACTTTACTAGCACTTATTCCAATGCCAATTATGGCATTAATCATTAAACGGTATGGAGACCAGCTTCATCAGCGTTTCAAGCATGCTCAAGGGGCATTTTCGTCTTTAAATAATCATGCGCAAGAAAGTTTAACAAGTATTCGTATGATTAAAGCTTTTGGCCTTGAAGATCATCAATCAAATCAATTTGAACAGGTTGCTACTGAGGCAGGGCGTCGCAATATGCATGTTGCTAAAGTTGATGCGCGTTTTGACCCCACCATTTTTATGGCGATTGGTATGGCAAATTTACTCGCTATTGCAGGTGGAAGCTGGATGGTATTAAACGATACATTGACGTTAGGTGAATTAACGAGCTTTGTAATGTATCTAGGGTTAATGATTTGGCCGATGTTAGCGCTTGCTTGGATGTTTAATATCGTTGAACGAGGTAGTGCGGCTTATAGCCGTATTCTAAGTTTACTCAATGAACCGTTAGTCATTCAGGATGGTTCGCATTCATTACAGCCTGAAAAGGGAAACTTGAATGTGAATATTATCAACTTTAGTTATCCAGAAACTAAGCGAATAGCATTACATGATATTAAGTTTGATTTAAAACCTGGACAATTTTTGGGGCTTTGTGGACCGACGGGGTCTGGAAAATCAACGTTGTTGACGTTATTACAGCGTCAATTTGATGTGACGAAAGGGGCGGTTTGCTATCAAGGCTTATCACTACCCGAAATCCGTTTAGATGAATGGCGTGCTCGGTTATCTATCGTAAATCAGTCCCCATTTTTATTTTCAGATACAGTTGCTGGCAATATCGCGCTTGGGCGGCCTAATGCCACTCAAGATGAAATTGAACAGGCTGCGCGTATAGCTTGTGTACATGATGATATTTTACGTTTACCTGAAGGCTATTCCACTCAGGTTGGTGAGCGCGGTGTCATGTTATCTGGCGGGCAGAAACAACGAATTTCTATTGCAAGGGCCATCTTGCAAAATGCAGAAATCTTGGTGTTAGATGATGCGCTTTCTGCTGTTGATGGGCAGACCGAGTTTACAATTTTACAAAATTTAAGCCATTGGCGGCAGGGTAGGACTATGATAATTAGCGCCCATCGTCTATCTGCATTGGTAGAGGCAGACAATATTATTGTGTTATCTCAAGGTGCTATTGTTAGTCGAGGTAAACATGAAGCGCTTATTGAGCAATCGGGTTGGTATAAAGATATGTATCAGTATCAACAGATTGAAGCTGCTCTGGATGGTGAGCTATGAGCCAAAAGAAACCGCTATGGCCAGCACTCAAGCGTTTGCTTGGTTATGGAAAAGCATACCGAGGAACCATGGGTATTGCCATTGCAATGCTATGGTTAGCCGCTATTGCAGAAGTTAGTGGGCCTCTGCTAATCAGCTATTTTATTGATAACATGATAGCGAAAAAACAAATCATCATGCCACTTGCTTTATATATGGCAGTTGGTTTTATATTGCTCCAAGTTATTGCAGCGTTATTACATTACTATCAAATTATTTTATTTAATAAAGCCTCTGTGGGGGTAGTGCAAACATTACGTACAGATGTGATGAATGCAGCCCTTCGACAGCCCCTAAGTGCATTCGATAAGCAACCTGTTGGCCAATTAATTTCACGAGTTACAAATGATACTGAAGTTATTAAAGATCTATTTGTGATGGTTGTGCCGACAGTATTTCGTAGTTTAGCCCTGATTTGTGCCATGTTAGTTGCTATGTTTTCATTGGAATGGCGTATGGCATCAATTGCAGTGATGATTTTTCCTGCAGTATTTGTGGTAATGCTTGTTTATCAGCGTTTAAGTACGCCCATTGTGCGCCGTGTGAGATCTTATCTTGCAGATATTAATAACGGTTTTAACGAAGTCATTAATGGAATGACAGTTATTCAGCAATTTATCCAACAGGCTAGGTTTGGCGAAAAAATGCAAAGTATTAGCCAAGACCATTATTTTGCAAGAATGAAAGCATTAAAACTTGATGGCTTACTATTAAGGCCATTACTAAGTTTACTTTCAGCTTCAGTATTGTGTGGCTTGCTATTGCTATTTGGGTTCGAAGGAACGACTACCATTGGTGTTGGTGTCTTATATGCATTTATTAACTATTTAGGTCGCTTGAATGAGCCGCTTATTGAGTTAACTTCTCAGCAATCAATGCTTCAACAAGCTGTTGTTTCTGGTGAGCGTGTATTTGAATTAATGGATAGTCCGCAGCAAGGTTATGGTGAAAGTATTGAGCCATTACAAGGGGGTTCAATCTCAATTAACCATTTATCTTTCGCTTACCGTGATAACAAAATGGTACTTAAAGATATTAATTTACAAGTGCCTGATAATAACTTCGTTGCATTAGTCGGTCATACAGGCAGCGGTAAAAGTACCATAGCAAATTTAATTATGGGGTATTACCCGTGGCAGGAGGGAGATATTTTATTAGATGGACGTAATTTGAGTTCACTATCCCACCAAGTATTACGTAATGGTATTGCAATGGTACA
This sequence comes from Providencia sp. PROV150, assembly GCF_028481025.1. NCBI lineage: Bacteria > Pseudomonadati > Pseudomonadota > Gammaproteobacteria > Enterobacterales > Morganellaceae > Providencia > Providencia sp. PROV150. The sequence continues at coordinate 79,832 of NZ_JAMPPJ010000012.1, forward strand.
ACAAGACCCTGTTGTCCTCGCTGCTTCTTTTTTTGACAACGTCGCATTAGGACGTGAGATTAGCCAAGACAAAGTTTGGGAAGTTCTTGAAACTGTTCAGCTTGCTGGGTTGGTTCGTGGTTTACCTGATGGACTAGATACCGTGCTTGGTGAACAGGGAAATACCTTGTCTGTAGGGCAAAGACAGTTATTAGCGATGGCCCGAGTTCTTGTGGTGACACCTAAAATTTTAATTTTGGATGAAGCAACCGCGAATATTGACTCAGGGACAGAGCAAGCGATACAAAAAGCGCTAAGAGTGATCCGCCAACATACTACGTTAGTTGTGATCGCCCACCGTTTATCGACAATTGTCGACGCTGACCAAGTCGTTGTGTTACATCGTGGTGCAATTGTTGAGCAAGGTAAACATTTACAGCTTTTGCAACAAAAAGGACGTTATTATCAAATGTACCAGTTGCAGCAAGTTGGAGAATCATTAAATGCCCATAGTGATGCTGAAATTGAGGCTATACCTAGTTAATTATTCTGCACTCTTATAATGCATACCTTAAAACCACTCATTCGAGTGGTTTTTTATTTTGTTCTTTCCTATTGAATTTTATGGATAAATATATTTTGGCACACGGTTTGCTATAAAGTCAGTGCTGTCCGAAGTATTAAGCAGCTTATTCATATGACTTATAGGAGTGAACATGAAATATATCATCGCGATCATTAAGCCATTTAAATTAGATGAAGTTCGAGAGGCACTATCAGATATTGGGGTTCAAGGGCTTACGATTACTGAAGTTCGAGGGTTTGGGCGGCAAAAAGGACATGCCGAATTATATAGAGGAGCTGAATATACCGTCGATTTTTTACCTAAAGTACGTATGGAAATAGCGGTTTCTGATGAGTTGGTAGAGCAGGTGATTGAAACAATTGAAAAAAAAGCTTATACGGGCCAAGTCGGGGATGGAAAAATATTTATTTTGTCATTAGAGCAAGCAGTACGTATTCGTACAGGTGAAAAACAAGACGAAGCACTGTAGGAGAGCAAATATGAGCAAAGGGTTCCAATACTTATTTTTATTGATATCAATGGGTGGTTTTCCAATAACCGTGTTTGCAGCAGAGGAAACCCTAGATAAAGCTGATAACGCATTTATGATGATAGCGACTGCTTTAGTTATTTTTATGATACTGCCAGGTATCGCATTATTTTATGGTGGGTTACTGAGAAGTAAAAATGTTCTTTCTTTAATGGCTCAAACTGCGGTTATTTTCGCTTTAGTGTCTGTTATTTGGATTGTTTATGGATACAGTTTAGCTTTTAGTGAGGGGAATGATTTTATAGGTGGTTTTAGTCAGATTATGTTGAAAAACATCACTGTAGATAGCTTATCTGGGCCGATCCCTCAATTTATTCACGTTGTATTCCAAGGTGCATTTGCATGCTTAACAGTTGCATTAGTGATAGGTGCACTAGGGGAGCGCATTAAATTTTCTGCAATTTTAATATTTACCGTTATCTGGACTACATTTGCTTATTTACCAATGGCACACATGGTATGGGGCGGCGGTATTTTATCCCAAGATGGTGCACTAGATTTTGCAGGGGGGACGGTTGTTCATATTAATGCGGCTGTTGCAGGTTTAGTTGGTGCTTACTTACTTGGACATCGTACCGGATTAGGGAAAGAAGCCATTAAACCTCATAACTTACCTATGGTATTTATGGGAACCTCTATATTATTTATTGGCTGGTTTGGTTTCAATGCAGGTTCGGCAGGAAGTGCAAATAGTATTGCAGCCTTAGCGTTTGTGAACACTATTGCAGCGGCGGCTGGCGCTATTTTATCATGGACTTTAGCAGAGTGGATTTTCAGGGAAAAACCTTCATTATTAGGTGCTTGCTCTGGGTGCTTGGCCGGATTAGTCGGTGTTACGCCAGCGGCGGGCACTGTGGGTGTCGGCGGGGCATTAATCATCGGGCTGCTTTCTGGGCTAGCGGGTTTATGGGGGGTTGTGATTTTAAAACGCCGGTTAAAAGTTGATGATGTGTGCGATGTTTTTGGGGTTCATGGTGTCTGCGGAATTTTAGGTTGTTTACTAACGGGGGTGTTCACCTCAACTGCATTAGGTGGAAGTGGCTATGCAGAAGGTATTACGATGATGAAACAAGTGGGAATTCAAGCTATTAGTATTCTAGTTTGTGTTGTTTGGACTGCAATTGTTGCTTATATTGCATTTAAAATCGCAGCGAAAACGTCTGGCTTACGCATTAATGTTGAAAAAGAAAGGGAAGGTTTAGATATTACTTCTCATGGTGAAAGTGCCTACAATTAACCTTAATGTAATGATAATGACAGGATAATACTGTGTTTTATGTAAATTGATAATGGCAGCTTATTGCTGGCTGCCATTACCTTTTTAAACTGACAATTTTATTTTTCTAAGTAAGTAATCACTTACTTGAAGTCCCTTCTATTTTTGAGGTTGCCTATGGCGGATTACGCCCTCTTGGACAGCCGTTGCAACAAGATCACCTTGTAAATTATAGATTTGTCCTTTCACAAAACCCCTCCCTCCTGATGCTGAAGGGCTTTCTACGGCATACAGTAACCAATCATCAATTTTAAATGGACGATGGAACCACATTGAATGGTCAATCGTTGCAACCTGTAAGTCGCGTTCCATAAAGCCTCTACCATGCGGTTGTAATGCGGCTGGAAGGAAATTGTAATCAGAAGCATAACCTAATAAATAGTGATGAAGTGAAGGTAGGTCAGGTAGCTGCCCTTTTGCTTTGAACCAAATATAGCGAAATGGTTCTTGAGGGGCGGAATCGAATGGGCTGTAAAACTCAACAGGGCGAAACTCAAAGGGAGTTGGCCTAAGAGCGTATTTTTTAACTGCTTCCGGTAATTTATCAGCCAAACTTTGAACAATATCATCTTGAGAAATTAATTTTGTCGGTGGTGGCACATCCGGCATTAAGTTTTGATGGCTATAACCTTCTTCTTGAGATTGAAATGATGCGGTCATAAAGAAGATAGGCTTGCCATTTTGAATGGCACTTACTCGGCGTGCACTAAAACTTCCACCGTCGCGCAAAATTTCAACGTCATAAACAATAGGACGAGAGCTGTCACCGGGGCGCAAAAAATAACTATGAAAAGAATTAATCGCTCTTTCTTCAGGTATGGTTTGTTTCGCAGCATACATGGCTTGCCCAACAACCTGCCCGCCAAAAACTTGAGGCAATCCAAGGTCTTCACTTTGTCCTCGAAAAATCCCTTCTTCAATTTTTTCGAGTTCAATTAGGCTAATTAAATTCTGTAATTCTGGGCTCATAGTCATCTTAGTTCTGTTATATGTAAATGAGATACAGGTATTTTCCCATTATTTACCCTGAATAGGTAGATTAATTGCTATCGAATAAATTGGGGTTACGTATTGTTACATTTAGAAATATAAATGTATTATTCTACCAATATTAGTTATACTTTTTATCATTCCTTGTCAGAAAATGATTTGTCTATTCCGATTATTTAAAAATGTTTTAGTAAACATTGTATTATAGGTAATAACTATGAAGTTTTTTCGCTACATTGTTAGCTTATTAGTGCTTTTAACGTTGGTTGGCTGTGAAGGGAATAGCACAAAGCCCAGTGAAAAAACACTTAATGCTAAAAATAGCAATAATAACCAGACGGTAGATTCAGGGAAAATTGAGGGCCGTGTGGTAATCTTACAGGATACTGTTTTACCCGAAGGTGCGGTTGTTACAATCACTTTGGCAGATACAACAGTTGCGGACTTACCTGCTCTAATATTATCTCAAAAATATTATAATTCGGTGAACAATCGGCCGACTATTCCTTTTGAACTAACTTACCAAAAAAGTGAAGTTAGGCAAGAAGGTACGCTAGTTGTGAATGCAACTATAAGCGCAAACGGAAAACTATTGTATATCAGTGATAGTGTTGTAGAGGTTATCAACAACGGTATTACAAAAAATGTTGAATTATTGATGGTCTCTGCGAATTAGCCAATGTACCGGCTCTTAGTTGAGTCTCTATTTTTATAGGTGTTTGTGTGATAAATCGCCACTTAGCCATGGGTTTCTTGCTATTTCAATGACTATCAAGCATAATGCCCCTGCTTTGAAAGAAGCAATCAATGGGGGCTCTGTTGGTTCTCCCGCAACGCTAACTTGTTAACTTGGTCAGGTCCGGAAGGAAGCAGCCATAGCAGGGGTCGTGTGTGCCGGGATGTCGCTGGCAGGGCTCCCACCCAATTCTAAGACCTTTCCTTGTATATCAATCTCCCTATTCCAATTTATTATAAATATAATTTTTAATTGTTTTTTCTGTTTATTCTTTTTTATTTTTATAAATGTAAATTAAACTTTAAGGTTTAAATGAATTCAAAAGTTAAAAAGAAAAGTTAAGAATACAACATTAATTGTTGAGTATTGTGATAAGAAAAAGTTGGCAGGCTAAAATTTAAAGTAAGAAAATCCTATTAGCATAATAATTATGCCAATAATAAAATGACAAATACATTGCGTTCAGCCGATAAGTGGATTTACCGGCTATAACCATTCACTATCTGTGCGTGTTAATAAGATATTATCTAACAAACTTCCAAACAGACGCTGGGATTTTATCATAAAGCTTATTCATTGTGAGTTCAGCTAAGCGGTGATCTGCTGCTGAATAGAATAGCTCTAGCTCATCATCAGATAATTCATACTTATTTTTTTCAATGACACGCTCAAGTGTTTCAATTGTGGTGCATTTTCTTAAACGCATCAGATAATCAGATTTGGTCATAATACCCTTTCTTTTATGCAAAATTACTTATTAATATACGGTTTTATAGTCTGAACTAAAGGTAAATAATACCTTTAAGTTTTGCTGGTTAGGCACTTTAGGTCATCATCCAGCACAGCGACAAGGCTGTGATTCATTGCTTCCCAGTCTATAATTTCACTAAGTGTGATAACTGGGCTGCCAAATAAATCATAGGTCTCATCGAGGTATTCTTCGATAAGTGATATAACAAGATTTTCTTTTGGGTATTTGATTTTAAACCGCCATACAAATGCAGCGATATGTTCAATGAGTTCATTCAAGGCTGCGCTTTGCGGGGAGCTTAAATCATTAATCCAGTGTGTATTTGTTTTTTGTAAGCTTAAAATAGCGTCTCTATTGAGACTATTACATAAGTATTTTAGTTCTGCTATATCATGTCTTTTGGGTGAGTATTCATCCATAATCACCTCCGCAGGCGAATCTGACTTTTGCTGTGTGTATTTTTTATCAATAATGTCATGTTAACTAATTAAAGCACCTATGTTCAATATAAAAGTTTGCATGTTAGTATATTGAAAAATATAAGATTATTGCTAGTTCGTTAAACTTTCGAAAATTATTAATATAATACATAAGCGATGTTCGAATACGGACTGGCTGCTCGGACTAAACTAGCCGCGATATAATAATAGCATTATTACCACATATGTCACCACCAATAAACGACTTTTTTCTAATTTATTAGTGAGTAGTTGAGGTTTGAGTTACGTATGTTCTGTTTAAACTCAATTTTATGAAGTATTTAAACTATAGTTTAACCATCGGTTATTCTAGTACAGCGAATATGAAACGTTTATACAAAAGATGTTATAAAAATTATTATCCTATTTAATTCATTCAAATAATTAATTTTTACTAATAAGAGAATTCAAAATAAAAAAGCTTTTATCTGAAATAGACAAAAGCTTTTTTGCTGAGATTAACTTAAAGGTAGAGGTTTAAGGTCACCCCTGGTTTCAGGTCGGCCATTTTAACACCTGAATTCCAAGTCATTAAATCATTGAGCTTTATGCCGTGACGCTTAGCAATGCTATAGTAGGAATCGCCTTTTCTTACCTTATAGGTTTTTGCCTTACGGCTACTTGCTGTAGACGCTGGGCTAGCAACTTTTAATACTTGCCCAGGTTTGATGACGCTTGCGGTTTTTAATCCATTTAGCTTTTGAATATCTTTCGCAGTAGTATTGAATTTTTTTGCAATACTTGCGACGGATTCACCTTTGCGTACTTTATATGTTGCTATTTTAGCTCGATTTTGGCGTGCGCTAGAAATTGCAGTAGGTTGCGCTGTTTTAATCTGCTGATTTTGTTGTGCAGCTAAGCGAATCGTGTTTAAAACGTCTTGGTCTGAAAGAGATGTTTTGAATTGTTCGGCTTTAGCAGTAGGTAGCATAATATAATGAGGGCCACTTGGTGATGTTATACCGCGAGTGTAACCAGAATTATATGTTTTTACCGATTCAACTGTTAACCCAGCCAACTCAGCAGCTTGAGATAACGTGATTTGTTGGCCAACATCAATTTGAGTGAGTGCTCTATTTTTATTACTTGTTGGCAAATTAACTTGATACCTTTCAGGATTTTTTAATACTTGGCTAAGCGCTAAGATTTTTGGTACATATTGTTTGGTTTCTTTCGGTAAAGAGAGTGACCAGAAATCAGTTGGTAACCCGGCAGCCTCATTTTTCTTGATAGCATTTTGTACACAGCCTTCACCACAGTTATAGGCAGCTAGAGTGAGCTCCCAGTCATGGCCGAACATAACATTTAAGTTTTCGAGAAGATCGAAGGCCGCTTTAGTTGAAGAAACGACATCTCTGCGTTCATCAACCCATTGTGTTTGTTTTAGGCCATATGAGCGAGCCGTGATAGGGACGATTTGCCATAGGCCTGCAGCTTGTGCTGGAGAAGTTGCTTTAGGATTAAACGAGCTTTCAATAATAGGAATTAAAGCTAACTCCATTGGTAAATTGCGCTCATTAATTTCGTCTACGATGAGGTACATGTATGGCTCAGCTCTTAATGCCACATCGTAGACAAAACGTTGTTTATTTAAATAACTATTTGCTAACTCCCTAATTTGAGGTTTATCAGGGACATCCATTTTTAGTTCATCACTAATATAACCCCATAGGTCATAATCAGATTTAGGTAATTGTCTACTGGCGGCTTGGTTATGTGATGCAACAGTTTCAATTGTATGATTACTAGGAGTTTTGTTCTGCTTAATTTTTTTCGGGGCAGTTTGGCATCCGGCCAACAGAACAATGGCGATAAGCGTCGCGATTATCTTCATTCTTTTCTATTGTTCTTCATTTTAATGTTTAAAAGTCGAACAATAATACTTATCCCACCCCGATATGACAATCATTAAACTTTAATATTGGTCTTTTAATTGACGTAGTAGGGTAAAAATTGCTCTTAAAGGTGGGTTTTGTAGATTAATATTGAGTTTTTTCTGTAGTTGAGGGTTGTCACATTGCAGAAAAATATTTATTTTTTTCTCTATTTTCAATGTGGTAGGTACTGTTGGCTGATGTTTGTCACGTATTTGCGTTATTTTTTGTAAATATTGTGTAATCGCTTCATTTTCAGGCCATATATGGTGTGCAAATTTGAGATTAGATAAAGTATATTCATGAGCACAACAAATTAAGGTTTCATCAGGGAGTGCTGCAATTTTTTGGATAGATTCAAACATTTGCTCGGGCGTTCCTTCAAATATCCGCCCACAGCCCGCAGAGAATAGGGTGTCACCACAGAATAAATAAGGTGCTTGGTAAAAGCCAATATGCTCAGATGTATGGCCTGATAATGAAATAACCTGTAGGTTGAACTCGTCAATTATGACTTTATCACCATTTTCGACTATTTCTGTTGCTCCTTTAGATTGAGTTTCTTTTGGGCCAAAAACGGGAAGAGTTGTAAATTTGCTTAAAATCCCTTTTACGCCACCCGTATGGTCATTATGGTGGTGAGTTAATAGGATTGCGACTGGGGTCAATCGCTTGGCTGTAATTATTTCAAGCACAGGCTCTGCCTCTGCAGGGTCAACGATGATACACTGTTGGTGGCTATCAGCTAAAACCCAAATGTAGTTATCGTTTAAAGCTGGTACTCGAATTAACTCCATAATGACCTCGATACTTGTTAATAGTTAATAGGGGAATTTCATGAAGCCTGCGCGTATTGATAAAAAAATTCAAATGCCTGTTAGTTGGTCTGACATTCCTTTTGGAGAACAATACCGTCAAGCCATAGAAAATCAACTTAGCCCTTGGTGGCCAAAGATATTTGGCTTTCATCTGCTTAAGTTAGGTCATTTAAGTACTGAAATCCAGACCGAAGGCTGTCTTATCTCTCACCAATTTAATGTTGGTACCGGCGATCCGCGTTTTAACCTTGTTGCCAAACCCGAAGCTTTACCATTAACCCAAAAATCCATAGATGCCTGCCTAATGACTCACTGTTTGGCTTATAGCCATGATCCTCATTGGCTCTTGCGGGAGGTTGACCGGATATTAATCGACGATGGCTGGTTAATTATTTCAGGTTTTAACCCTTTCAGTCTTCTTGGAATGGCGAAACTCGTGCCTGTTTTACGTAAACGGCAGCCTTATTGTAGCCGTTTTTTTCCATCCGTTAGGGTATTTGATTGGCTCAGCTTATTAAATTATGAAGTTTTGTATCATCGCAATTGCCAAATAATCCCTTGGCTGGGGGCGAATAGACGAGTGAATAAAAGCTGTGGGGGTGTTGGTGTTTTAAGCGTGATTGTGGCGCGGAAACGGACTTACCCACTAACTCCGACACCACTAAAATTTAAGCAACCAAAAGTTAAGATTGGAACAGCACTCGGTACAGCAAAGGAGATCAGTAAATCAATGAAGATAAACGACCCTTCTTAGTTTTGTGCGGGTTGGTAACCTGTGTCTTCTTTAGTTGGTGCTGAAGCCGCAGCTCGAGCTAATTCATCACATTTCTCGTTTTCGGGGTGGCCAGCATGGCCTTTAACCCAACGCCAATCAATAGTATGTCGTTGGATGGCATCATCGAGGCGTTTCCATAAATCGACATTAACGACAGGGGATTTATCCGCTTTTCGCCATTGTTTACGCTTCCAGCCGTGGATCCATTGTGTTATTCCTTGTCGTACGTACTGGCTATCAGTGGTTAAAATAATATCACAAGGTCTTGTTAGCGATTCTAATGCTTTGATGGCCGCAAGTAGTTCCATTCGGTTATTTGTGGTTAAAAAATAACCTTCACTCAACGTTTTTTCATGCTGTTGGTAGCGTAAAACAACGCCATATCCACCAGGGCCAGGATTGCCCAAACAGGAACCATCCGTGAAAATTTCTACCTGCTTTGTCATTTCTGTTACACTCTATATTATTCGTTCCCCTCTAGTTTGACACAAAAAAACATTATGAGCACGGTGATAACCAGACAAATTGTCCTTGATACTGAAACAACCGGTATGAATAAACTCGGTGTTCATTATGAAGGGCACAACATTATAGAGATTGGTGCGGTTGAAGTGATTAACCGCCGACTAACAGGGCGTAATTTTCATGTGTACATTAAACCTGACCGTTTAGTGGATCCTGAAGCATTCGAAGTGCATGGGATAAGTGATGAATTTTTACAAGATAAACCTGTTTTTGCAGAAATTGCGGATGAGTTCCTTGAATTTATTCGAGGTGCAGAGCTTGTTATTCATAATGCGCCCTTTGATATCGGTTTTATGGATTATGAATTCCGTAAACTTAATAAAGGAATTCCACCCACGCAAGATTTTTGTACCATCACTGATAGCTTAGTATTGGCTCGCAAACTTTTCCCGGGTAAACGGAATAACTTGGATGCGCTATGTGACCGCTATTTAATTGATAACTCTAAGCGAACACTGCACGGGGCTTTACTCGATGCTGAGATTCTGTCAGATGTCTATTTGGCAATGACAGGCGGGCAAACTTCATTATCATTTTCGATGGATTCGGAATCGGCTAATAATGAGCAAGAGTATGAAATTCAAAGAATTGAACGTCCCCAAACTGGCCTTAGGGTGATTTTTGCTTCCGATGAAGAGCTTATTGCTCATGAAGCCCGGCTGGATATTGTTGATAAGAAGGGTGGCAAACCCTGCCTTTGGCGGCAATCTTCCGATGAGGCTGAAAATTTACACTAATGATTGGCGTTATCATTAATGGTTGCTTAGGAAAATGCATAGAAAAGCCTCTCAAGGCTAAAAACTGTTCAACTGCGCGATTTAACAAGAAAAAGTGTTGACGGGGTCCTTAAGTATTCGTAATATGCATGGCGTTCCCAGTAGGGAACATCAGGAGCGGTAGTTCAGTTGGTTAGAATACCTGCCTGTCACGCAGGGGGTCGCGGGTTCGAGTCCCGTCCGTTCCGCCAAATTATAACGCCACGCTAATTTATTAGCGTGGCGTTTTTTTTTATCATGACGGTATTTAACTGCATTAAGAGTTCCTTTCTTTTTGTATCACTTTTTTGTTGAATGATACATTTTTTGCTTCTAATGACTTCTTTGAGTTAATTTTTGATATAATGAGATCTATAAATAATAGATTTATGCGAATAATTCACATTCTTTTTAATCATATTAACTATTCTTAGGTTTTGTTGTGACTTTATCGAAATTATAAGTTTAAATTTTGTATAATTGTATTAATAGTAATTCGCATGAACTCTAACTAAGATAACAGATCTGAAATAATCTAACCAATCTTTACCTAATGCTTTAAGGTATATATGAAGGCTATCAATAGAAATAGCAGATTGGCCATTCTCATACCTTGATATTTGTTGTTGGCTCAAATTTAATAATTTTCCTAATTCTGTTCCTGTTAATGATTTTTCAATACGTGCGGATTTCAAGTATTTTGCGGTAGCCATAACAATATCTAGGTCATTACTTTTATTCAATTCTTTAGTATTGATATATTTCATTTCATATTCTCTCTATTAGGAACTTATTATTTTAAAGTTAGCTATTGAAGATGGCATTACTTTAAATTTTTTGATTTTCTCTATGAGGAGTAGATTATATTTTTTAGTTACCAATGTGAAATTGTTTTAATGAATCAAAAATAGTTTATTTGATAGCTTCTGTCTATTGATATAGGTATAAATAATGAATATAGACTATTGAATCAAAATATAGGTTTTTATAATTCAATAAAAACAATGTCTTATGTCAATCTTAGGGATTGGCTTAAAAGTGAGAATATAATAGACAATAAATGAAAAAAATGCATTTATAGTCATATAAAAGTAAGTATTTATATTTTTACATAAAATTACAAAAAAGTATTTATAGATTAAGTTGAAATAGTGATTTATTTAGGGTTGATTTGGTACTTATCGGTAGGTAGCATATAAATTTAATTATAGGTAAAAGTATAATCAAGCCTACTTAGTTGGAGAAAAAATGAAAAGATTAATAGGAATCAGAGATGTAATATTAGCGATTACCTGAGCGAACTACTTTATAAGTAGAACGCTATGTGTTAAATTGTATTTAATTTATCTTGCCTGCTACAGACAAAATAAGGGCCAAACGAACTGGAAAAAAGGTACCAATCAGAAGTTATCTCATCAATTTCTACATATGCAATTGAGTTTAGATTGAATGCTTTGAAATATTTTTCGAATATATCATCAGGAACATTGTCATTTGAAGATTTTCTATCATAACTTATGGTTAACTTTAAATCTTTTATATACTTTCTTGATGATTGATTGAAATGAACAACTCGATTAACAGTATATGTCTTATCAGTTGTAATTGTTCCTAATAATTTAATATATCCACTGTTATCATTGTTTTTTACTAATTTCATATTTAGTGTATATGATGATTTATTATTAGCTAATATGAAATTAGAGGAAACAGTTGCTTCACAATATTGTGTTTTACTTTTTTCTAAATTTAAGTTAAATAACAAGAAAACGATAATTAATGAAAATAATAGTATCAATGAATATAGTGTTTTATTAGTCATTTTTATCCTGCCAATTTACTCTTGTTGAAATGCATTCTTTATTTTTTTTGCATTTTACTAATAAGCTATGTTTGTTTTTCCCTAAGTTTTGTATATTGTTATAATAATAAAAAACATCAGAATCTTCACAGGTTAAGTTAAAATCAATTGCTTGTTTACTTATTGTGTCACTCATATTTTTTTCATAGTTATCTTTAAACCCATAAACAGGGCAATCTCCAATTGTGCTAATTTTGTATGACTGTATTGATGCATATGGAAATTTTATTGCATGAATTTGATTTATAAGGTAAATAATCACCAAAAGTAAAAAAACACTAATTATCAATAATGTTTTTTTAATAATATGATTTTTATCACTAAGTAATAGTGATTTGTTAGATTTATTGCTTGAAGTGGGAGGGGGGACTAGGCTTTTCTCTATTTTATTATTGAATTTGGCAATCGATTCTTCAATTTGAATTTCAGAAGAGATAACAAGGCCTTTTTTTGATATGCTTAGAATTGCATTTTCAACTAAAAGCTGTTGATGTAATACTTTTCTTAATGTACTAATGTATTGGTTAAGGGTGTTTATCGAAACTTTTAGGTCATATTTATTTAGTATTTTTTTTAGTATCTCTTCACGAGTGATAGTCGTTTTATTATTCTGAATTAGTATTATAAAAATATAATTCAACACGGGTGTTAATTTCATTACACTGAGTTCTGTGTCCACCCTAAATATTTCACCTAAGTCAGAATTATATTTTATTATGTTGTTCAGTATATATATCATACATGACTCTTATTTAGTTATTAAAATATGTGCTTAGTTTGTTCACTTTAGCTAACATGATAGTCATTGATTTTAAAGTAATTATATCAGTGTAATATACTACTCTTTTTTTGAGAAGAAAATATGAAAATAAATTTTTGTTTATAACGATTGGTTATATATGTAATGACAAAAATTTCAGTGTATTGTATTAATGAAACTGACATTTTTTGTTTTGATGTTTTATATACAGATAAAAAGCAGTATTAACCACTATTTCAAGTCATGGAAACCTAAATTAATTTGCTATTTTTAATAGGCTGAAATGATTTTTTAGAACTGAATTTTATGAATTTGTAATGCTTTAAGGTAATTATAGATACAGAGTACCTGTCGAATTATGATTAGATAATTCAATGTTTATTTTAATAGTAGTATAGCCAAATTTGTCATTTTGTTTTTTTAATTAATTGATATGATTGGATTTTAGGTGCAGTTGCCAATTGGGTAATATTTATCAAATATTACAATATATTTACGACTTTTCTTTTTAAGACGCTCATCTTTAGATTCTTGGCCAGGTAATAAGTAAAATAGATAAGGCTCGGAATCATCATTAGCATCACAGTTTTCATGTAAGAGTACTCTAAAATAGGTATTACCCGTATTTTTTAGAATACTAGTGATTGGATTAAGCTCATATTTAAAATCTGGTTTTTTAGGTCTCACAACAAAATAGGTTTCTAGGCTAACCGTTGGATAAAATAAAGGTCGCTTTTTTTGTTCATCATCATTACGCATATCAAGAGGGGTTTCGCTAATGATAATCTTATAATAGCGCTCGGTCTCATCGGCTTCTCCTCGATAAAAAATCTTAAAAAATTCTTGTTCCCCAGGTAATAAAATTTTCTTCAATGGAGTAAAAATAATCTCGCCATTATGGAGAGGTGCCCCATGTTCTTGGTTACCTGGTTTATCAATTTTGTAGGCACTAAAATTATATAAATTAGTTTTATCTGTGTCGTTGATGTATGGCTTAGAAAAAAACTCTTGCCCTGACTCCATCGAAGAAATATCTGCATTGATATATAAAGCAATAGCATTATTGCAAGACACTGATAGCAAAACCAATAATAGGATTTTAAGTAAATAAAATGGTTTCATATTAAAAAATCCAACTAAAATTTAAGAGTAGATGGGGTTCAATAAAAGGGCCACTTGAACTTTTACAAGTAGCCCCAAAAGTAGTCATTAGATATTATTGAATATCGGGCCCGGTCCAAATTGCTTTGACAGTTATTGTGCCACTTGCAGAAACGGTTCCTAACCAATCAATACCATCCAATGTAAAAAATGATTCAGAGTCATTCATTGGGAATGATAAATCTAAGTTAGTTCGATAAAAAGATCCTAAATCCTCATTAGGTCTATCCCATGGTGTTTCAGACCATAATGCATTTTTTAATGAAATTTCATTATTATCACAACTTGCTCGGTGTGATTCTTTAGTACCATTTTCATTTTTAAATGAAAGATAAGCGGAAAAAGGGACATTAAGTTTATTATCGCTCGAGGTAAATAAGCAGTATGACTGTCCTTTTAATGTTGTGTTTGGTCCTTCAACTTTTGCTGTAATAGAATCCGCTTGCCTTGGCCCGCTAGTCGTGACGATATAATTAAATTCTATCGGTGGTTCATCATTGCCGACTTTTCCTGTTTTGGATTGGTTTGGATTAAAATCTGCTGGAATAATGCTAATTCCATAATCTCTCGGCTTAATTATTAAGAAATTTGAAGGTGTAAATTCGTAAAATCCAGATTGAGGAAGTGGTGATTGAAAACCAAAAGTATATACACTATCAGCAAGTGTGACCGTTGAATTAGGTGAAGCGTCAACAATTGATTTTAAATATTCATTTGAGAGAAAAACTTCAATATTTTGTGAACCATTATTAAAGATCTCTGACATGTTTGTTGTTGATGACCAATTTGTCCAGCGCGTGCTGTTACTTCCTTTATATTGAATAAGTGCAGCACGGGGGTCCCTAGCTAAACCTAACTTTGCACTATCAATATACATACGAACTGTAAATGTACCGCCGATAGATTGTCCTTGGGTTTCTAATTCAACCAACTTACAAATAATTCCAGAAGTATTTCCAACAATCCCTGTCGAGCAAAAATTAGAACCGAGTCCAATAGTTGGATTGCCATTGCTATCCACAAAGACTTCTTGTAAGGCGCCCGTTCCTTTTAGAATAATATTGCCTTTTTTATTGGTTGGAATGTAGTGTTGTTGTGTTGTCGTTCTTCCTCCACTCGTCATACAGGTCGTATTACTTAAATCATAATCGTCGCGGCTTGTGCAGGTTCTTAAATCAAAAGTATATTCTGTTCCTGGTGGTATTTCGGCTAACCAGCGATAAAAAGATTCAGAAAATATCGGTCTTGAATATCCAGACTCACCCGGTGTTCCTGTTTGTTGGATTTTATATGCACCATTATCTCGTAACTGCTGAGCTGACCAATAAGACGTTGCCGGGCAATTTCGGTTATTTGTCATGCAACGATTCCCGATAAAAGGTTGGCTTACGGGAGAATTTTCTAACCAGATATCACCTGTATTATAAGTTGAGCTAAAAGGTGTTCCTGTATATCCCATATAGCCTAAACTATATTGGCTATTGCGCTGGTATTTTGTGAATACATTTGAGCCCGAGAAGCGAGGGTCAACTCTATTAGCAACAATAAAGAATTCGTTATCAACTTGGTTTTCAACAATGACATACTCTTGTAATGGTGCTGTTGCAGAAAACGAATTCGGTATTAGAACCGAAAATGAAATAAAAAGTGCTGTTATCGATAATAATCGCATATTAAATTAGCCTTTAAAGTGATAATTAACGTTTAGCAAATGCTTCTTGAGGTTCACATGTCACCTCACCGACCCACAATGCACCACGTGCACCTTGAAGGTTTAAATCTGCTTCGCAAATTGTTTGCTGATCATCTTGTAATAACGATATCACTGGATATCGGACGTCAACATCCATGGAAAACTCACCATTTTGGTCCGTTTTTGTTCGACCAATATGATTTCGAATTGAGGCATATTTTATATATTCACCATTTGGTGATTTCAGACGACCAAATACCGTGACTAGTTGCCTTACCTCAGGTTGATAAAGAGCAATGTTTCCTGGGTATAATGTGACGGATTTATTTCGCCCTGAAACAATATCAAAACTGTCTTTTGATTTTCCGTCATTCATTAGTTGAATGTCATAATCCGAATAAGGGGATAATGGAATAAAGGTATTTTTTCCACTAATTGGGTAATTCTGCCCATTTACTTTTGCGACCATACTGCCGCTACCTTTTATATCGGAATTAATAATGACGCCTGATTTACCTTGCTGCCCACTTGGCATGATCATGCCGTTGCTATATGCCACAGAGCCACGAGAGGTTAAATTGCCATTAAGTCTGTTATTATCGGGGCGATTAATCGTTACGGTACCTGAATTATATTTAGTATCATAAGAAGCATAGCCTAATGTTGAAAAATTGGATTCACCATTATCTTTATCTCGGACTAATTTGGAGACAGAAACCCCTGCATTGGTAATCACTGAATTTTCAAAATTTTTATTCGCATAAATATTTGCTTTCACATTACCATTTGTTGAGGAAACACCCGTACTCAACCATGTTGATAAAGGTAAGGAAAAATCGAGGTTAATATATTTTTCGTTGGTACTATTTTGATTATCATAATGATAACGCTGTACACCTGCTCTTAGCCCCACGGTTCCATAACGGCCAGAGAATAATGTATTCGCATATTCATAGTTAATTGAATCACTGCCAATACGGCGATCTTTAGTATTACTAATAGTCAGTGACCCAGTTCTATCAATTATTTTGTCAAAATTAATGGTTCCGCCATAAGAATAACTGTCAGCATCATAAAGTGGTAAATCACCGCTCACTACAGTTTTTTCTTTAGATGCCCATAAAGAACCGTAACCTTCAGGTATATTGATAGAAAGAGTCGCAATGTTCCGATAACTACCATGGTTTTCTAGCATCCCTTGCCAGTTAACTGAGATATAGTTATTTAAAGCCGCGTTAATACTCGTTTCTTGTACAACAAATTTATCAAACCCATAATTTGACATTTGAAAACGCACGCCAGACAACACTGGGAAGTTATAAGCGAAAGAGGCTCCGATTAAATGGCTTTTACTCGGAGTTTGGCTCGTTGAGCCTTCATTTCTTACATAATGGCGCTTGTCAAAGTCAATATAACCACCATAAATTTCCCAATTGAGTTTATCAAAACCGCCTGTTATCGCACCGAAGGATTTATTAATTGTTTGGTGCTGTGTTGTGACAATTTTGCCATCGATAACCGTCTCAATAGTGACGTCGTAAATACCATAGGGTAGTACACTGGTATCAACTTCAAAATTACCCATTGGAAAATTTTGAATATTTAATAATTTACCTTGTCGATAAATGCGTACTTCGCCTGGGCTATTTAAAAAAGCATAAATCGGTGTAAGTGATTGCTGCTTATTTGTCACCATACTTGAGGAATTGTTTCCTATTGATGCCGCATAAATTTTACTGCTGCTAAGGGTAGTTAAGCTGGCAATAGACTGTAAATTCCACGTACTCATGAGCCCAAGTGCAAAACGAAATCCGTTGAAATCACGCTCATACATTGCACGATACAGCTCAACATTAGAATTAGATTTTCCAATGCTATATGCTGATGCATTTACATTAAAGTGATGTTCCGCAGCTGCGAATAATGTATCTAAATTGAAATAGCTGCTGGATGTATCTTTTGAATCTTTAACACGGCTCTGGAATACCCCTAAATCATAGTTAGCTACCGCTGAAAATGAATTAACTGAAGAATTTCCTAGTACAGATTGCCGCGCATGTTCTTTTGGCGAAAAAGCAGCTTTATCAACATCTAATGATAAATTAAAAGAAGAAATGTTTAATTGAAGGGTTGCATTATTATCAATAATAATACCATTACTTTCATTAAAAATGGCATCCTTTTTTTCTTCAAGTTTATCAACTAGTAAATTATTTAATTTCGCACCTTGCTCATTTTCAATGAGATGAATACTTGATAATTTAATATTACCATGATCGATTACAATAACTGCATCTGCAATTTTACTTTCGCTCTGATTGGTTGCTGCATCATCATTTAGTCGTAAAAAAACAGGTACAGACATTCCTTCTTCCAATGCACTAACAAATGCAGGAGGAATAATATATCCACCGATCTTAATGCTTTTCATTTCATTGGCATTAATTGTATTCGAAAAAATAATACTTAATATTGATAAAGCAATAGCACTCTTACGCATAATTTAAGTCCATTCTTAATTATTTGACAACAATGAACTCTCCTTTGTGCCAAATACCTACGCTTGATTTTTTATTTGTGACATCGACAAATTGTAATTTGACGGCTAAGTTTGGCATGAGGTAATAACGCTCGCGACAAATACCATCCACTCCATATTTTTGTTTTTCTGCTAAACAAGGGCCTGAAGCCACTACACGGAAGGTGCTATTTCCAGTATTTGAAACTTGGGCATTAGTATATTTATAATTAAAGTTTTCAATTCTTGGTGCGACAACAAGAATTGTGCTAATTGTTGCTGATGTTGTTGCTGATGCCGATTTCGCACTTTGTGTAACACCACTCTCGCCAATAGGATCATCTTTCCAATTTAATCGATAGTAACGTTCTTTATTATCTTTTGGGCCTTGATAAATTATCTTAAATATATCTTTTGCATGGCCTGGAAGAATTAAATTAGCGGGTGTTGATAATATTTCATTAGGATCAGTAACTGTAATTACTTTTCCAGTATCAAGTGGTGAATCTATTTTTTCTATCGTTAAATTTACCAATCTTGCTGTATCTACTGTGTTTTCAATTTCTTTAGATAAGGTGTCTTCATTCGATGATATTATTTCAGTAATATTTCCCACGTTGACAGCAAAACTGCTTTTTAATGGTAACCATGATAATAAAATTAATGCTAATGTTATCTTTTTCATAATCGTAAATTTCAAAAATGAATGACGATAAAGATATTATTTCCCTATAGTATCTTTATCGTAATATTTAGTTATCTAATAAGGGGATATTGAATTAAGGAGCTGGCGTGAAATCACCGTCCCAAGTTGCAGTAAATTGAACTTTCACATCACCATCCCATGTACCATCAGTCAGTGCTTTAAAGTCAGTCGCTGCACCATCAGCTTCAGCGCCAGCAATAACAAAGGTGAATTCACCGCGATCTGCTGCACGCTCAGAGCCATTATAGATGCCATCAGCCGCTAAATTGTCTAAACCAGAAGTTAAACCGGTTGATGTATCAATTAATACTAAATCATTATTTTTAGTCAAATCTTCGCCATTCCATTTAACCCCAACAGTTAATTTAGAATCGTCAGTTGTTCTTGCTAATGTATTAGCAATAATTTTTGACGCTAATTTAAAATCTGTTGCACCAGCTTGGCCTTGAATAGCGATATCAAATGCTCCATTCTGTTGGTTAAAGCTTTTTTGGCCTTCGGCATAATTAAAAGTTAAACTTCTTAATGGAGTTACAACTAACATACTTGTCGTGTCTTTAATTGCAGTCGCTTGCCATGTTGCTGTTGCTTGAGCGGTACGTGTATCTGCATTTGCAGCTGTAGCAAAAGAAGCTGCGATAATTGTTGATAACAATACAGAAGCCATTTTTTTATTTAACATACTAATCTCTCTTTTTATATTGATAGAAAACAATAGTAAAATTAGTTATTTAATTTTTACATATTGATATGGTTTTATTGAATTTAAAATAGAATATTTAAATGTCTTTCATGCTATTTAGTAATATTTCGATTGTTTTTTTACTTAAATTTATATTGTTTCTTTTATTTTCTTCAGAGAAACAATCAATATAGTAAATCATTTCAATCCATCTTTTGTCTAAAACGGTTAATATTTCATTTAATTGATCTAGCGATAATGAACTGCTACCAGTTTCATAGCGAGATACCTGTTGTTGGCTAATATTAATTAATTCTGCCAACTGTTTTCCTGTCATGTTTTTTTCTTTGCGTGATTTTCGTAAATAATTTCCTACATGACTACTAATTATATTAGCTTTCATTTTTTCAGCCTCTAATATTAATAGATCTATTTATATGATATTCGTTAGCTCACTCGCTTGCTTAATTGAGTGTTATAATAAATACATTAAAAAAAGAGTAAATGGCAGGATTTCTATTAAAGATTTACTTTTAATAGGTTTTTTCTATTAACTCTGTTTTTTTTAGCATTATCTAATTAAAAAATATCTTCTCACCAGTTTAATTGGTTAAAAATACACTTAATAGTGTTGAAATTAGGGAGATCAATAAAAAAATACACCAAATAAGCGTAAAATTATTATAGTTGTTAACAAATGTATATTTAATTAAGAAGCATAAAGAATCTACATTGAAAGTTACAATTTATTACAATTAAAGGGTGGGAAGAATTTAGAATAAAGGCAGGAAACCAGTTATATTGGTAAAATTATAATTTGTAATGTGTTTTTAGCCCTCTTATTTATTAATAACTCAACTAACTAGTTTAATGTGTATGATGTTAAAATTACACTTTGCTAACTAGATATATGATATGACATCAGTGTCTAGTAGGTTGATACTATAGTATCAACTTTTTAATATCATGACCCTATTGTGGCACATGGGGCTTAGACCTGAAATTTCGTCTTACAGGCCAATTTATTTTCTATAGTCTCATCAGGTATTTTACCAGTGAAAATAGAATCAGCGATAGGTTACTACGTTCTCTAGTGCCCCTTATTTTAATTTCAGCAATATCAATTATGATGTCTTTATCTGTGGATGTCGTGTGCTATAGAAATAATAATGGGAAAGCTTCCTCTTTGTAATTAGGTCACTAAATGAATATAGGTTTTGCAGTGCCTAATACTATACACGTTTGTTCTAAAAGCAATTCTTCACTTAGAGATTCGCTAATTATTACTTAATAAGTTAGATATACCGATTTACCTAGCCGCTAATTAAGATTGCACTGCGGGCTTTTGAAAGCCACTTTTATTCAAAACTATACATATAAGAACTGTGATCTGTATAGGAATTTCTGTTGTAAAAACGTTGGTTGTTAGAAGTGCACGCACTATCTATATATGATGAGCAATCTAGATAAGCTTTGCAGAATAGCTTATCTAGATTATTTTGAACGATTCTTATTTTCTCCTTGTTAGGTGTGGAGATAGACCATTCTATAGGCTATAGGCAACTGCGATTAGCCAGTAATATTTATTGCTACTGTTTTTTCAATTCATGTTACTTCTATTTATTTCTAATCATTGGAAGGGTTGGGTATTTGACTTAATCTAAACAAAAATATTCGGGCATATTGAGGCTTTTTTTTGTCTAAAACTTTGCCAATTATCACTAATGTGGCAGCTAAATGCGCTAGATGCATAAATCACCTTGATCCCAGACACTGAACTCAGGTTTAATAAGGTTAGTCACTTGCGCAAAAATGTAAGCATTAAGGGATATTTTGCGCAATGGAATGGATTCAGCTTTGCGGCAGTTCAATTTATTAGCGATCTGCTGCCATGAACATAGCAAATATTGCGGTATGGGTAGAATTGGGTTACTTTCAATCGCTCTATTCGTGAAATGCTCAGTTTGTTGTCGATGTGTTGTGGCTCCTTAGATAAGGAGACCGATGGCGATACCTCGGTAAATTGATACTTTCATGTTGCAGCGAAATTAAAGTAGCACTATCCGTATTGCGTTGTAAAAATTGGTTTAAGTACGTTTTTATCCTACCTGGAGTATACTGATGACGACTCGTAAAACCCTTGCTAATGCTATCCGCTTTCTAAGTATGGATGCGGTTCAAAAAGCAAAATCAGGGCATCCTGGCGCGCCAATGGGCATGGCTGATATCGCTGAAGTACTGTGGCGTGACCATATGAATCATAACCCAGCAGACCCTCACTGGGCAGATCGTGACCGTTTTGTACTGTCAAACGGCCATGGCTCAATGTTGATTTATAGCTTACTGCACCTCACTGGTTATGACTTATCTATTGAAGAGTTAAAAAACTTCCGCCAATTACATTCTAAAACACCGGGCCACCCAGAATATGGCTATACTCCAGGTGTTGAAACAACAACCGGTCCTTTAGGTCAAGGCATTGCAAATGCAGTGGGTTTTGCGATTGCAGAACGTACATTAGCAGCGCAATTTAACCGCCCTAATCATGATGTTGTTGACCACCACACTTATGTGTTCATGGGTGATGGTTGTATGATGGAAGGTATCTCGCACGAAGCGTGTTCTTTAGCGGGTACACTGAAATTAAATAAACTGATCGCATTCTATGATGACAACGGTATCTCTATTGATGGTGAAGTTGAAGGTTGGTTTACTGACGATACCGCTGCACGTTTCGAATCTTACGGTTGGCATGTTATCCGTGATATCGACGGCCATGATGCATCACAGATCAACGCGGCAGTGAATGAAGCGAAAAGCCAAACTGATAAACCAACACTGATTATGTGTAAAACTATCATTGGTTTTGGTTCACCAAACAAAGCGGGTTCTGAGTCTGTTCACGGTGCGCCTTTAGGTGATGCTGAAATTGCAGCAACTCGTGAAGCTCTGGGTTGGAGCTACGGCCCATTCGAAATTCCTAAAGATATCTATGAAGCTTGGGATGCTCGTACTGCAGGTAAAGAAAAACAAAGCGCATGGGATAAAAAATTCGCCGCGTATGCAGCGCAATTCCCTGAACTAGCTGCGGAATTCACTCGTCGTATGAATGGTGAATTACCTGCTAACTTTGACGCGGATGCAAAACAATTTGTTGAAAATCTGCAACAAAACCCAGCGAATATCGCAAGCCGTAAAGCATCACAAAATGCATTAGAAGCATTTGGTAAAGTATTACCTGAATTTATGGGCGGTTCTGCGGACTTAGCGCCAAGTAACTTAACCATGTGGTCAGGCTCCAAAGCACTGAACGTAGACCCAGCGGGCAACTACATTCACTACGGTGTTCGTGAATTTGGTATGTCAGCTATCATGAACGGTATCGCGTTACATGGTGGTTTCATTCCTTACGGTGCGACATTCCTGATGTTCGTTGAATACGCACGTAATGCGGTTCGTATGGCAGCACTGATGAAAGTGCGTAGCATCTTTGTTTATACTCACGACTCTATTGGTCTGGGTGAAGATGGCCCAACTCACCAACCGGTTGAGCAACTGGCAAGTCTGCGTGTGACACCAAATGTCAGCACATGGCGCCCTTGTGACCAAGTTGAATCTGCTGTGGCGTGGAAATATGCTATCGAACGTAAAGATGGCCCAAGCGCATTAATCTTCTCTCGTCAAAATTTAGAGCAACAACCTCGTACTACTGAGCAATTAGCCAATATTGAGAAAGGGGCTTACATTCTGAAAGATTGCGCAGGCACGCCTGAGTTAATCTTTATTGCTACAGGTTCTGAAGTGGAACTGGCCGTTAAAGCGGCTGAGCAATTAACATCAGAAGGCCGTAAGGTCCGTGTTGTTTCTATGCCATCAACTGATACATTTGATAAACAAGATGCGGCATACCGCGAAGCTGTTTTACCTGCCAATGTGACAGCACGTGTTGCTATCGAAGCGGGTATTGCAGATTACTGGTTCAAGTACACTGGTTTAAACGGTGCCATCATCGGTATGCATACCTTTGGTGAATCTGCTCCAGCCGAAGTTCTGTTTAAAGAATTCGGTATTACAGTAGAGAAAGCGGTTGAAGCTGCTAAATCTTTACTGAAATAAAATAAGAAGGAATGAGTCCCGAATTTTGGTTCTCATTTCTAATTATCTTGCTGAACAACGCCTAGTGATAAGCTAGGCGTTGTTTTTTTGTGCACCAATATAGGATTTTCTATTGCGTTCTGTAAATATATCCCTTAATCTAACCTTAGATAAGCTGAACCGTTTCAGTCGTGTGTTGCTGAATGAAAATATTTTTTAAAAATGTCGGTTGAAGCACACTTTTGATGTTTCACAGCTAAAATGAGCAGTAGAGTTGGTGTGAGTCAGTTATCCTTAGCAACCGTGTGATTTTGCTCAGATACAAGGTGTAGAATGGCAATCAGGGTAGCAATAAACGGCTTTGGCCGCATTGGTCGAAGTGTTCTAAGAGCGTTGTATGAATCTGGCCGTCGGGCAGAGATTATCGTGGTGGCGGTTAACGAGCTTGCTGAACCTGAAGGTATTGCGCATTTGCTGAAGTATGATTCCAGCCATGGGCGTTTTGCTTGGGATGTACGGCTTAACGGAACACTTTTACAAGTTGGTGATGATAATATTCGTTTATTTCATCAACGTGAGCTGCATGAGTTGCCTTGGAAAGAGCTGGGTATTGATGTCGTTTTAGATTGCAGTGGGGCTTATGGCTCACGGGATGATGGGTTACTGCATTTAGCGGCAGGGGCGAAAAAAGTATTATTTTCTCACCCGGGTACTGACGACCTTGATGCCACTATCGTTTATGGTGTTAACCATGAAAGCCTAACCGCTCAAGACAAGATTGTTTCCAATGCTTCTTGTACCACCAATTGTATTATTCCAATTATTAAATTACTCGATGAGGCATTTTCGATTGAATCGGGGACAGTGACGACGATTCACGCGTCAATGAATGACCAACCCGTTATCGATGCCTATCATAAAGATTTACGCAGAACTCGCGCAGCGAGTCAGTCAATTATTCCTGTTGATACCAAGTTAGCCGCAGGAATTACACGAATTTTTCCGAAATTTAAAGACCACTTTGAAGCCATTTCTGTTCGTGTACCGACGACGAATGTGACAGCGATTGATTTGAGTGTTACCGTACATGACGATGTTTGTGTTGAAAAAGTCAACCAACTACTGCGAAGCGCTGCACAAGGGCATTTTCGTGGTATAGTGGACTACACAGAATTACCGCTAGTCTCGATGGATTTCAATCATGATCCACACAGTGCTATTATTGATGGTACACAAACGCGAGTTAGTGGTAAGCATTTAATTAAAACCCTGGTTTGGTGTGATAACGAATGGGGGTTTGCTAACCGGATGCTAGATACAACATTAGCAATGGCAGCGACAGGTTTAAACTAATTGGCGACTGACAGACAGCAGGGCATGATAACTTTATTGTTTTGCACAGTCGCTGATGGAAACTTTATAGAGAATCAACGAGAGGATTCACCATGTCTGTAATTAAGATGACCGATTTAGACTTAGCGGGTAAACGCGTATTCATCCGTTCTGACTTAAACGTTCCTGTAAAAGATGGCAAAGTTACTTCTGATGCGCGTATTCGTGCTTCATTACCAACAATTGAAGCTGCTCTGAAACAAGGCGCTAAAGTCATGGTCACTTCTCACCTTGGTCGCCCGACCGAAGGCGAGTACAACGAAGAGTTTTCACTGCAACCTGTTGTTGACTATCTGGCCGATAAAATGGATTACCCAGTCCGTTTAGTTAAAGACTACCTTAACGGTGTTGATATCGAAGCTGGCGAGTTAGTTGTGCTGGAAAACGTTCGCTTTAATAAAGGCGAGAAAAAAGACGACGAAACGCTGTCAAAACAATATGCGGCATTGTGTGATGTTTATGTGATGGATGCGTTTGGTACGGCTCACCGTGCACAAGCGTCAACACATGGTGTTGCTAAATTCTCTCCAGTGGCTTGTGCTGGCCCACTACTGAGTGGTGAGTTAGAAGCATTAGGTAAAGCATTAGATAACCCAGCTCGCCCAATGGTTGCGATTGTTGGTGGTTCTAAAGTGTCAACTAAACTGACTGTATTAGATTCTCTATCTAAAATTGCAGACCAGTTAATTGTTGGTGGCGGTATTGCGAATACCTTTATCGCAGCGGAAGGCAACAATGTTGGTCGCTCATTATATGAAGCAGACTTAATCCCTGAAGCGAAAAAATTACTGGCAAACTGCCAAATTCCAGTACCGACTGATGTTCGCGTTGCAACTGAGTTCTCCGAAACTGCACCTGCAACTCTGAAAGCAAGTACTGAAATTAAA
This sequence comes from Providencia sp. PROV150, assembly GCF_028481025.1. Classification (NCBI taxonomy): domain Bacteria; kingdom Pseudomonadati; phylum Pseudomonadota; class Gammaproteobacteria; order Enterobacterales; family Morganellaceae; genus Providencia; species Providencia sp. PROV150. The sequence continues at coordinate 105,660 of NZ_JAMPPJ010000012.1, forward strand.
GACGACGAACAAATTCTGGATTTAGGTGACGAATCTGCACAGCGTTTGGCTGAGATCCTGAAAAATGCCAAAACCATTCTTTGGAATGGCCCAGTAGGCGTGTTTGAGTTCCCTAACTTCCGTAAAGGTACTGAGATCGTTGCAAAAGCGATTGCTGATAGCGACGCATTCTCTATCGCTGGTGGTGGTGACACCCTAGCGGCTATCGATTTATTCGACATTGCTGACAAAATTTCATATATCTCTACTGGTGGCGGTGCTTTCCTTGAGTTCGTTGAAGGCAAAAAGCTCCCTGCCGTTGTGATGCTAGAAGAACGTGCTAAAGCGTAATTAATTGTTCATACACAACAGGCAGCGTAGGCTGCCTGTTTACCACAGGACCTTTTCACATGTCTAAAATTTTTGATTTTGTTAAACCGGGTGTTCTTACTGGTGATGATGTACAGAAAGTTTTCGCAGTTGCTAAAGAAAATAACTTTGCATTGCCAGCGGTGAACTGTGTTGGTACGGATTCAATTAACGCCGTACTTGAAGCGGCCGCTAAAGTTCGTGCTCCAGTTATTGTTCAGTTTTCTAATGGCGGTGCTGCATTTATCGCAGGTAAAGGCCTGAAAGCTGAAGGCCAACAAGCTGCAATTTTAGGTGCGATCTCTGGTGCTTATCATGTACACCAAATGGCTGAGCACTATGGTGTTCCTGTTATTCTGCATACTGACCACTGTGCGAAGAAATTACTGCCATGGATCGATGGCCTGTTAGATGCAGGTGAAAAACACTACGCAAAAACCGGTAAACCACTGTTCTCTTCTCACATGATTGACCTGTCAGAAGAAACACTGGAAGAAAACATCGAAATCTGTGCTAAATATTTAGCGCGTATGGCTAAAATCGATATGACTCTGGAAATCGAACTAGGCTGTACTGGTGGTGAAGAAGACGGTGTTGATAACACAGGTATGGACAGTTCTGAGCTGTATACTCAACCAGAAGATGTTGCATATGCATACGAAAAACTGAATGCAGTAAGCCCGCGTTTCACTATCGCGGCTTCTTTCGGTAACGTTCACGGTGTTTATAAACCAGGTAACGTTCAGTTAACGCCAAAAATCCTGCGTAATTCACAAGACTACGTTTCAGAAAAATATAACCTGCCACACAACAGCTTAGACTTCGTATTCCACGGTGGTTCTGGCTCAAGTGCTGCTGAAATCAAAGAAGCAGTTAGCTACGGTGTTATCAAAATGAACATCGATACTGATACTCAGTGGGCAACTTGGGATGGTATTTTACAGTACTACAAAAAGAACGAAGGCTATCTGCAAGGTCAGTTAGGTAACCCAGAAGGTGCGGATAAACCTAACAAAAAATACTATGACCCACGTGTGTGGCTGCGTAAAGCACAAGATTCAATGGTTGTTCGTTTAGAACAAGCATTCAAAGAACTGAACTGTGTTGATGTACTGTAATTAACGCGCATTAAGTTTTTTGTGATTAATCCCCTAGTAAGGTAAGTTGCTGGGGGATTTTTTGATCATGTAGATACTGGTGCTTTACTTAATTGTGAAAGTAGTTTTAAAAACAGCGCTTCACTTTGTGTTAGCGGTTTACTCGCCTCGGTGATTGCACATATGCGGTTATGAAAGACAGGGGAGTCGCTCATTTCTATGAGTGAATGGCGGAAATTAATATGTGAGGCATAGTTTTCCGGTAAAATACCCACATAGTGGCCTGAAGCGATAAAGGTAGCTACAGCCTCAAGGCCAGCGGCTTCAGGGCCTCGGCTAAATTCACCCGATGCTAAAATACTTTCAGTGAATGGGTGTGGCCGATAAACTAATGCTAGATTATGTTTGTTGTTGGCGGTATTGGCAGAAACATAAAGTTTATGGTTTTCTATAAATAAGAATTGATAATTATAACGGTTATTTTCGTGATATTGCCCGCGAATACCGATTTGAATTGTTCTGTCACTAAGCGCTTTATTTAATTGATTATGGTTGAGGATGCTTAGCTCTAATTTAACATTAGGCGCCTCTTGGGTAAATTGAGCAATAGTGGCTGATAGATGACAGAGTGGATCCGTTAATATATGTTCAATAACACCAATAACTAATGTTCCAGATAAAATCCCATGGCGTTCATCGACTTCAGTTTTGATATTATCTAATGCTTTCAAAGCAGTATTGGCTTTTTCGATAACAAATAAACCTGACTCAGTTAGCTTAAAACCAGAAGGGCCTCTTTCACACAATTGGACACCGAGTTTTTCTTCAATTTCACGGATATGGCGGCTTATTGATGCTTTTGACATATTTAGTTTTTTTTCTGCAATGGTAAAGCCACCAGCTTCTGCAACGGAAGTAAAAACACGTAATGATTTTAAGTCTTTTTCAGTTAATTTTTTATTATGCATATTTATACCTATTACGTGAAATCAATCACTAAATGCTAATCTATCTTATTTTTTATTGGGATACAAATAGCATAATTAATACTATTTTATTTTAATTATTAAAATTGTTTTTATTTATATAAAAGGTTTCATTTTATGAAACCATAGGATCAAAAATATCACTTTTATTCCTAGCGGATACGTATATCTTAAAGTTGTAGTTGTTAATAGATTATTACCAAAGTGGCGCCACAAAATAATAATTAATCCAAATATATATAAATACAAAAGGATTCTAATTTATGGTCACAGATGAATTGTTAACAATAAAATTAGATATGATTACATTTACAGCATTAGGGGCCTTATTATTAATTACTAGTAATGTAATCATAAAGAAATTTCCATTTTTTATGAAATATTCAATTCCTAGCCCGGTGATCGGCGGGTTTATGTTTTCTATTGTAATGTGGTTAGCTTATCAATTTAATATTGTTGAGCTTAATTTTGATAACACATTATATGACTTATCGATGTATATATTTTTCGTCACAATAGGTTTAATGACAGGTGTTAAATTATTAGTGAGTGGTGGAAAAATATTGCTAATTTATATGGTGATTTGCTGGGGGCTGGCATTTATGCAAAATGGCGTCAGCATTGGTTTATCATATGTTTTAGATATTGAGCCACTAGTTGCTATGATGGCAGGCCAAGCCTCGATGCAAGGTGGTCATGGTATGGCGGCATCTTTAGCACCGCTGATTGAGTCCTTTGGTCACGACCAAGCCCTGAATGTTGGGTTAGCGGCTTCGACTTTTGGTTTGATTGCAGGGTCAATTCTAGGAGGGCCTGTTGGGAACTGGTTGATCCAAAGAAATAAATTAAAAATTGAAACTGACCATGTTGATTTGGAAAATTTAGCGGAAAGTAACGATACCGAAGATAAAATTACGGCTCAACAATGTATTATTACAGGAGCAGTTATTTTAAGCATACTCGCTATCGGAATGCCGACAGCAAAATGGATAAGTACAGTAACAGGGTTTACTATTCCTGGACATATTTTTAGTTTGTTTGTTGGTGTTATATTTCATTCAATCAATGAAAGAAAACCAATAATTAAAATATCTCGCAATACAGTAGTATTAATTTCTACTTTATCACTAGAAATGTTTTTAGTGATGGCTATGATGAAATTAAAACTTTGGGAACTATATGAGTTAGCATTACCACTAACGATTATATTAATATCTCAGGTCATTACAACAATATTAGTTGCCATATTTGTTGTTTATCGCGCATTAGGTAAAAACTATGATGCTGCTGTTATGTCCGCTGGTTTTATTGGACATGGTTTAGGTGCAACACCAAATGGCTTAGTGGTTATGGACGCTATTTGTAATAAATATGGTTTATTTTCACGAAAGGCATTCATTATTATACCAATCGCCGGAACAGTATTAACGGATATTGTTGGTGTCCCTCTATTTGTATTCCTAGCTAACACATTTGGTGGCTAAGAAATAAAAAAACAACAAAAGAAAGAAAACTAAATCTAAGAAGGAATAGTTTGTATGAAAAAATTAACGACACCCCCACATGTTGGCCATAAAACATTTTTATATTCAGAATTAGTGACTGAATTGACCAACATTGAAGCGGATATTGCCATACTAGGGATGCCATTTAGTTCAGCTTATAGTGCTCATGCATTTACCAACGACCAATCTCGTGCTCCACAATATTTACGTGATATGAGTGACCGAATTGTTAGGCATCCAGATCATTATGATTTTGATATTGATGGGCCACTACTCCAAGGCCGTAAAGATATTAAATTTGTTGACTGTGGTGATGTTATTCCTGATTTATCAAAGCCTTTGGGGGAGCACCATCAGCGTGCAGCTGAGGCAATTCGACAGTTATTAAGAGCTAAAGCACTTCCCATTGTTTTAGGGGGCGATCATGGGATCACAACGCCTATTTTGCAGGGATTTGATGAAGTAGGGCCGATTACACTTGTGCATATTGATGCACATTTAGATTGGCGTGAAGAGGTTAATGGGGTGGATACCGGCCTTTCAAGCCCGATCCGCCGCGCTTCTGAAATGAAGCATATAGGTGAAATTTTCCAAATTGGTTTACGTGCACAAGGTAGCGGACGCCCTGCGGATTACCAAGCGGCTAAAGACTATGGTGCGCATGTTATTCCGGCCTATGAACTGCATGAGGTTGGCATGCAAGCCATTTTAGACCGCATTCCAGATAATTCGAACTACTATATTAGTATTGATGCCGATGGTATTGACCCGAGTATCATGCCTGGAGTTGATGGCCCAGCTCCTGGTGGGGTGACTTATTTGCAAGCTCGTAGCCTAATTCACGGTTTAGTGAAAAAAGGTCGCGTTGTTGGTATGGATATCGTTGAAATTACACCCGCAAAAGATATTCCCTCTAAGCTAACTGGGGTGACTGCTGGGCGTTTTGTTGTGAATTTAATTGGAGCATCCATTCGCGCAGGGTATTTTAATAAGAAATGACGCAGCCAATTAATGTTGTGCTAACAATAAAGTGGGAGATACATTTCCACTTTATTGTTAATTTGCAGGTGTCCCTTGATGAAACCTTAATTGCCATTGGTTTGCTGAATTTTTTAGCCAAATAGATGAGCGGTTAGTTAGCTTGGTTTTACCCCCATCTTGTTGTTCAAAACTGATATAAGTCATTAACACCGTATTATCACTCAATTGCGAGCAGTGGAAGTTTTCGGCGTAAATCGTTTTAGCTGTTTCATTAGCCAATGACGCTAAGGTATCGAGTTTATCGATTGAAAAGCCAGAACGACCAAATTCAAAAAAATCCTCATGTAATATCTCGCGAAGAAAATTGCTATTCTGTCGGTTAGTACTGTTATGTAATTTTTTTTCTAATTCAATCAGTTTATTTATCACTCGCGTTCCCCCAATTGTTGTGCCAGTTTCTCGGCGAGTTGCGTAATGATATCCGAGGTATTAGCATGGAAATGCATGGCAATTTCCATTTCTTGAGCAGCTGGGAAACCTTCTTCTTCTGTTAAAATTCGATGTTGAGGAAGTTTTGCTCGTAAAGGTAATAAACTAACACCTAACCCATCTGCGATAGCACTTTGAATACCTGCAAGGCTAGAACAAGTATAAGTTATGTGCCAAGGACGCTGTTCACTATCTAATAATTTGAACATATCATTACGGTAGAGACCGTTTTCAGGAAAAACCACCAAAGGTACTGAATCATTACTTAAACGTTTATATTGGTTGCTTGTTAGCCAACACAAAGGCTCCGGCCAATGGTAATCACTTTTAAATTCCCCTTTTTTCTGTTTCACAATAATTAAATCTAATTCGCCATGTTGGTAGCGCTGATGAAGTTGTCGGCTTAGGCCACTCGTGACTTCTAACCGCAGATTGGGGTTAGCTTGCATAAATGCGGCCAGTGTCGGCGTGACTTGGCCAGAAGCGAGGTCTTCAGGAAAACCGAGCCGAATAGTTTGAATGACGGCATTGCCAGTGATTTTCATAAAGAAGGTATCATTGAGCGCCAATATATTTTTTGCATAACTCAACAAAACTTCACCAGTTTCGGTTAAGGTTAGTATGCGGTGCCCTCGGACAAATAAAGGCTGACCGACTAAAGCTTCTAGCCGTTGAATTTGCTGGCTCAATGTTGATTGTGTTGAATTTAAATGCTGTGAAGCCACGGTGAAATTCCCTGTTTCAGCAACAGTGACAAAGGTTTTTAACAAAACAAGATTGAGCAATGGATTCATTTTATAAATACCAGTCATTTAGTTATTTAATTTTTAAATAGCATACTTTTTCAGTAGATTAAAGGGTCATAGGGGAGATTAATCATGAAAACATTCTTTTTACGTGCAAAATGGTTGGTTCACTTAGCTAGCATTCTTATGATTTCATTGATATTTATGGGGAAAGGTATGGCAAACCCACAAGCTAACTCTTTGGTATCATTGGCTGAGCAAGGTAACTTACAAGGTGTTAAGTCCTTAGTTGAGCAAGGTGTGGATATTGAACAGCGTGATTCACGCCAACGTACTGCGTTGATGGCGGCAACCCATGAAAACCATCTTGAAGTTGCCCGTTTTTTGATTGAGCAAGGTGCGGACGTTAATGCACGGGATAATATGCAAGATTCCCCTTATTTGTACGCAGGGGCGCGTGGTTTGCAAGAGATACTAATATTGACTCTACAACATGGCGCTGATTTAAAAAGTACCAATCGCTACGGGGGAACTGCTTTGATCCCTGCGGCAGAACGTGGACATGTTGCAACGGTTAAAACCTTGATTGATGCGGGTGTTGATGTCAATCATGTTAATCGATTGGGTTGGACGGCACTAATTGAAGCGATTATTTTGGGTGATGGTAGCGATAAGTATGCACAAATTGTCACTGAATTAATCAAAGGTGGCGCAGATGTTAACTTAGCTGATGGTTCGGGGATATCACCGCTGACGTTGGCAAAAAGTAAAGGTTACCGTAACTTGATTGAAATTCTTGAGAATTCAGGAGCGAAATAATGTCGGATACGCAATTTTTACAACAAGCTATCAACTTAGCAATGGAAAACGTGCGAGCTGGCGGGCGGCCTTTTGGCGCAATTGTTGTCTGTGATGGGCAAGTTGTTGCGAGTGGCGTTAATCAAATACTTGAGCTCAATGACCCAACCGCCCATGCGGAGCTAATGGCATTGCGTCAAGCAGGGCAAAAATTAAGCCGCGTGAAATTAGATGACTGTGTGGTTTATGCAAGTGGGCAGCCTTGCCCGATGTGCTTGGCCGCGATGCGAATGGCGGGTATCTCTCGGGTCGTCTACGCCTATTCAAATGATGACGCCGCACCTTTTGGGCTTTCTACAGATGCGATTGCAAAAGCGCTGAGGGTCGTTCCTGAGCAGCAATCAGGTTTACGGTTTGAGCAACTAAAACCCAATGATGAAACGCGCAGTACACTGTACCAACAGTGGTGGGAACGGCAATCTAAATGAGTAAAGCGGCACCATCTTCGCTGGCGTTAGTACTGACCATTGTTTTAGTCGGGGTGAACTTACGCCCCTTTATGACGGGCCCAGGGCCTGTTATCGACAATATCATTCAAACGACAGGGATGAGTTATCAAAGCATTTCGCTTTTAACATTGTTACCCATGTTATTGATGGGGGTTGGCGCATTGGTTGTACCAATGCTAAACCAACGAATAGGTGAACGTGCGGGTATCAGTAGCGCAATGCTATTACTGCTGGTCGGTTCACTCGCTCGTTACTTTGTGGTTGATGGTGCAGCTTTATTATTAACCGCTTTTTTATGTGGAGTGGGTGCGGCTTATATCCAGTCGGTATTTCCAGGGCTCATCAAAGCGAATTTCCCCCAAAAAATGGCGATGATGACAGGATTATATTCAGCCACGTTAATGGCAGGGGGAGCTATTGGCGCACAGATCACGCCTTTGGTTGAAGAAATGACAGGCCATTGGCAGAGTGCCTTAGCATGGCTTGCTTTCCCTGCTTTGTTGGCGCTGTTGGCTATTTGGGCGAATGTACACACGGAGCGGGGCTCAAAAGCAGAGCAGGTCTCAGTGTTGACATTCTTACGAAGACCGAGAGCATGGTTGTTGATGGCAGGTTTTGGGCTGATTAATGCGGGCTATGGCACCGTAGTGACTTGGCTAGCGCCTTTTTTCCAAGAACAGGGAATGAGTGCTGCACAAAGTGGCACTTTTGTTGCCATATTAACGGTGTTTCAGGCGTTATCTGCACTCATGATCCCCGTGTTTGCTTCGCATAATATTGATCGTCGTTTTTGGCTGATTGTCACGCTCAGTTGCCAAGCTCTTGGTTTTTCTGGGTTGATGCTGTTTACCAGCGATGTGCCACTTTTATGGGTCGCGTTATTAGGTATGGGGCTAGGCGGCTGCTTTGCATTAAGTATTATTACTGCTTTGGATCACTTACCCCATCCGGTTAGTGCAGGCGCATTGACTTCGTTGATGCAGGCTGGAGGATTTATTATTGCAGCCTTTGGGCCATTATGCGCCGCGTGGATACAGCAATTGAGCCAAAGTTTTACATGGGTATGGGCAATGCATGTGATTTTTGTATTAGTAACATTGATTCTTTATTTGCGTTTGAACCCTAAAAGCTACAGTCAAATCTTCAATTTAAAATAATTAATTTCCTCTTTATTTATTGCGAATGATAATTATTGTTATCTTGGTGTTTTTTTGTCACTATACTGTTTATTTATTCGTCTAGGTAAGAGCCCTATGCAGCAGCGTATCGAAGATAAATTCACACAAGCGCATTCAGCCCGTGAAGAGCACTCTGCTGGTGAGTTTATTCTGGCGGTTTTATATTGGGGGCGTTAATTGCCTTTATAGCGTTGCTAATGACATTCTCACATTACCGTTATGTGCAAAGATTAGAAGCAGAGCAAGTTTAATATAAATAGAGTCGGTGCTATTTTTTACGTTTCTTATTTTGTTTTTTTACTTCTTTATTCACTTTCTTTTCAATGGAATTGAAGTAGATATCTAAATAATGCCGGTTGCTTAAAAATGAAATTAAGCAACTGGCAACAATCACCACCCAAACAAGTTGCAACTTAATTGAGTTTTCAATACTGAAAAGTAGTAATAGTGGGATCATGACCATCATGCTTATGAAAATGGAGCACAATAACGCGCCAGCAATATAGAGTGAGTACTTTTTTAACCCGAATATATTGAGGGTGGTAAGCACGACAAAAGTTAACAGTAGCGTACCAAATGTCGCAAACATAATGATTAGCCCAGCCTCTTGCTCAATAAGCCAATCCGTGAAACCAAACCAAGAAAAAGGGATACTTATCATTGTAAGCGCTCCTGTTTACTAAATAGTAGGGGGATATCTTTAAAACGAAATAACCTGGCAAAAATAACATTGGGGAAAACATGAATATCTGTATTGTAGAGTGTGACGGTTTGGTTGAAAAACTCACGTCGGTCTGCAATTTGGTCTTCAATATGTTTTACTTGGGTTTGCAATTCCAGTAACACCCCTTTACTTATCAGCGTTGGATAGTTTTCAGCGATAGCAATCAGCGGTTTTATTTTTGCTGGAAGTTGATTTGCAGTATCGACTTTGGTTTCAATAGCGGTACTGGATAAATAGCGCTGACGGCTGGCAATCAACTCCTTAAATAGCTGTTTTTCATGTGCCATCGCTTTATCTGCAACTTGAGTTAATACAGGAACTAATTCAACTTGCTTCTTTAATAGCACATCTATATTCGCAAATGCTTTATGGCAATTGTTTTTTAAGAATACAATATTGTTATAAATATTAATTATATAGCGTATAAAAATATAGCTAATAACAGCGATAATAATGAAAAAAATCAGCTTTTCCATGTTAGTTATCACCGAATAATGATATCTGGTCGAAATGCATATTTAGCAGCCCGTTTTGATAATCCATTGGCGTAACTAAAATCATACCAATCAGAAAAAGTGCAATTATGGCGGTAATAGCTAAATTTCGACGTAATGGACCTGTTTTGTTCCAACGAACGACATAGTCTGAGGGGGAGACGCCTAATAGCATATGAGGTGCCTTACGTATAATAATCGATTCGCCTTTTTCATTGGCATCTGCTGTACCAATTAATAAATAACCGCGGTTTGCTTCAAGTAAATATTCTTTGTAACGGCGATTACCGCTTTCAATATCCATATGCGGTTCTAAGCCAGGGTAAACAAAATAATCTGGGTCGCACTCTACTTTTACCGAACCAGTATCATCCGTAAGAGTGAAGCTATGCATGTTGTATTTACTATTTTGTAAGGTATAGCTTTTTTTACCGTCTTTATCTTTTGATATGGAATATTCAAAATAAAATGAGCCGTAACAGGTTTTATTACCTAGTTGGCTTTTAATGGCTGTGCCCGCCGTGATTTTTCCTTCAATTTCCACAAGCCCCATTGCCATTGAGCGGATTTTGGAGGTGGCTAAATTTTTCTGAAATTTTAAAAAGCGCTTGGTTGGCGTATTTTCAATTGCTTTAAATACAAAAGCTAAGACAAATGCGATAAAAAATACACGCATGTCGATAAAGAACCCTGCAAATAGGCAAGTGGCGATCAGCATACCTATAAGGGTTTTAAGAAACGCACTAAACTTTGATGAGCCTTCATTTTGTAAACGTTGATAACGTTGATAGCCAACTTTACTAGCCTTGACAACATTACGGGTAATAAAAAAGGTGATGATGAGAACAACGACGTAATAAATGATACTGCCATAGTCGCCGATAGAAGGAGAGAGCGAGTACCACATACCACAAGCAACACTGATAAAAGGAATGATCCCCCAGTTTACTTTTTTATTTATCGAGAACTTGTTATCAATAAATAAAATTAAAGCACCAATAGCTGCTCCGAGTAAAAAATACATATTCACGCATTAATACCTTTAGGCTGACATTATTTAAACTGGACGCCCTGATATTTTTTTTCATCTTCAGAAATATCAAGTAATGGCAGTGCTGAAAAAAGAAAGGCATTGGCAATTAGGCTGTCAGGGAACATTTGTATTGCAGTATTATACTCTGTTGTTGCATCGTTAAAGCCTTCACGTCGTTGGGCTAATTTATTTTCAACATCACTTAAGGCGATTTGTAATTGGGTAAATTGCTCACCAGAAATGAGAGTAGGGTAATTTTCTGCAATGGCAATAAGGTTACCCAGTGCACGGTTCATTTCATTCGATGCTGCGATTTTATCGTTCATGTTTTTGGCATTAAAGTAGTTCTGACGCGCATCACTTAGTGAAGTAAAAAGGCTTTCCTCATGTTCCATAGCCTTTTCTGTAATGGTAACGAGTTGTGGGATCTGATCGGCTCTTTGCTTTAAAATAACATCAATATTGGCAAATTGATTGCTGACTTGATTACGGGTGTTGATCAGGCGGTTATAGATAGAGATCCCCCAACCTATAGCCAATAAGAGTAAAACAAATACAACGATAAGTGTGATGGTCATATTGATGCCTTTTAACCCGTGATAAGTAATTTGGGTTAAAAGTATAAGAGCCTTACTACTTATGCAATCAGAAAAGAATGAAAGTAAGGTGAGAATAAAGAAAATCTGATCTTTTTGAGTGACAAGATCAGATTTTACTTTTGAATAGTGCTTAAAGATTTGTATTTACAAGAGAAAGGTTCTTATAGCTATTTTGTTCAAGAAAATAATCTAGGTCACACTGCAATACATTAGCAAATATACAGAGCCGATGAATCGTAAAATTCTGTGTACCGCGTTCATAACGGGAGATTTGCTGTTGGCTTAATCCCGACTTTTTCCCTAAAGTGTGTGCTGTCCATCCCATCTGTAAACGGCGTTTACGAACTTGTAGTCCTATATAGGCATTTGAAATTTCAGTTTGATATATTCTCATAATATTATCCTGATTAATATCACACTACTTAAGTGTAAATAAGGTTTAGTTATGTGTTCTTATATTGATACGTTGTTTTTTCGAAAGTAATTGAATCTGATAGTCTAATTGCTATGTTTTCATTTCGATAATTACCCTGAGTATAAAAAGATTTCTCTCCATTAAACAGAAATAACCCAATAATAAATACGCCTAATCCAATAATAAATACAATAAAGCTGAATAGATAAGATAGTTGCTTGTTAATATAAAATAGGGATTGTTCCTCTAATGCAAAAGCGGAATCTGAGAATGATAAAAATAATATGACGATCCCCCAGTGTAATACAGAAAGCAAAAAAGGGTATTCAACATGATTATGTATAATAATAGGGATTATTGATAGAATGATTGCCAATGGATAACCATTTCCATTAATTTTATATTTTATAAAAGATTGAAATACGACATAGATACCTCCGGTTAATAATAAAGATAAAAATATCAAATTAATGAGTCCTCCAGTCATCAGCCAGAGTAGTATTTCATTGTGTGGGTGAGGAACAATATACATTTTAGGACTAAAAAAAGGAATTGCTGTTCTTTCATAACTATTTTCAAATAAAAATGATTGCTCCCATGCATCATACGGTTTTTCTAAGAATAAAGTAATAGAAAAACGTAGCATTTGTTTTAAATGGAATTGATTCATAACATCAGTTCCAATGTACTGTGGGCATAGTTTTATTAAATAAACTCCAATAAAGATTGCTACAGCAATAATAAAATAACTAGCACTAACACGTAGAGGGTTTTTCTTGTAAAAAAGACAAATGAAAATAAATGCACAAACAGTAAAGCTTAGCCAAGCAATAACAGATTGCAGAACGACTAAAGTTAATGTGAAAAATAAAACGCATGTTCCTAGTAATACAATCCTGATTTTTTCATGGCGTTTAGATAACAACGAAAATTGTGATAATACAAGAGTCATAAGAGATAATAAGCATGCAGTCGCCATGTTAACCGATAATATATTAACTTGCTGTGATAAGCCATTTGAACGCATTCCTGATGCAAGATAAAAAATATCAGCTTCAAATATATATTGATATGCAGTGATAAAGACTTGAGCTACATTAATAATGATATAACAGTAAATACAAAATGATTGTATTAACCATTTTTTTTTCACTTGTAACCCTGCAATATATAGTAATACGCCAACGGTAATACCAGAAAAATACCAAAAATCAACATTATTATTTTCTCCCTGATGAGATATTAACCCCATCATTAAAATAGCTAAAGAAAAACAGTAGCAAATAGCAGGTAATGTAATGATTATTTTAATTTTCCGATAGAAAACTGTAAATGCTATAATGGATATCGTCAAGGAAATAGATAACCAGCTAATAATGTTTTGTGGTAATGATTGTCTCAAGCTTCCTAGACTGTCAATATAAATAAGACTAGCAAGGTGCCAAACAATAAAGATACCAATAAATAGTGAGCGGGATATTATGATCATAGTACGCTTACCGCTATATTAAATAAATGTTGCTATTAACCAAGCATTGCCTTTGTAGTCTCCAGGTTCGGCGTCATAGCCTGAAACTTTACTTTCAATCGTAATGTTTTTTACTTTATCTATTGTTGTTTCGAGCGTTTTTCCACTTTGATTATTTTGTTCATCATAAAGTATAAGCTCAGAATAAATAGTATTATTTCCTGATTTTAAGGGAAGTCGTTTTTGTGGATCACTATCCGTGGCATAATCTAATGCTAATTTTACTTTAACTGGCTGTACTCTATCGCATGTATAAGTAACAGTACGCGTTTCTTTACTATTAAATTCATAAGCATCCAATGTTTTGTGATCAATGTTTAAATTATCAATATTAGAATGGCAATTTGACGGATAATTGATAACCGATGTAGTGAGATCTAATTTAACGGTGGCTTTATCAATAGGTACATAAATATCTGGTGTCCCATAGTCTTGGAATAATCGTGTGTAACCTGCAATCATTGCATTTGGAATAACAATTTTTCCATCAACAGGGATATCTTTGACATAAACTCTAACGGTAAAAGGAAAATGAACAGTAAAAAATGATGTTGCTAATGGCCCCATTTCTTCATTAGAGCATCCTCTCCCTGAAATATTCCGCCAGCCACTGGTTATTCCATTCTCAGAATAAAGTGTAAAAAATGTATTATTGTTTATTTTAAATGCGGTCAGCCCTCCAATAGTAAAGCCTGCTTCTGGCATATAGGCAAAAACACGGTGGTAGGCATAAGCCGGAACAAGGCCTGCTGAATAATTACCTTGTAAGAAATTCACAGTACAATATACAGACCCATAAGGCTGAGATGTGTTTTCATTAATAACAATACCGGAGCTATTTGCTGGGGCTATTAAAAAATATTTATTGTTATCACTTCCAATTGCTGGTGTATCAGAAACAACAGAATTGTTAGATACTAAACTCATTTTATAGCCACCACCACTTCCTGAATAGCGAGTCGCACTATAGGAATTTAAGTTAACTAATAGCAGCAACAAAAATAATGGTGAATACTTTTTTATATTTTTCATAAAGACTTCCCAATATTACAGATAATCAACCATCACTGATAAAGCGGCACTAAATGGCCCAGCAGTGAGATTTTCAATAGCTTGATTAGTGACTAATTGTGATTGGATAACAACTTTCCCTGTATCACCACTTACGGATGGAGCAATCCTTTCCCATTTATTAAGGTTGAGCGCATTACTTTTATTTTCTTCTGAGAAACGAATACCCAATCCATTAATAGAGGTTGCAAGTACGGTTTCATTGTTTATTGTCAAAGTGCTTCCTTCTCTTGGAGATAGGTAAACTTGTAAATTTTTTCGAAGTTCACATTGTTTAATGAGAATACCAAAGGACTGTTTTTCTTCAGTTAGTCTGTCTAGCGCTACCTCACGGAAATTAATGACTAATTCTTTTTCACCATTTTCTGCTGTAAGTACACATGGTGGTCGAACCAATTTTGCAGAAAGAGAAATTAGTACATCCGCTTGAGTACCTAAGGAAACTAATAAACTAATTAAAGGGAATGAAAAACAAATAAATTTCATTTCAATTCTCCTTATTGATAATCAAGATTAAAAGTAACAGTTGAGGAGAACCCCCCTGTTTTTAAAAGAGAACTAAAGGGCTTCTGAGCATAAACACCGAATAAAAGTGTATTAACGGACCCTTTACCTGATTCAGTTACTGTACTGACATCAATTGTTGTATTCAGTTCTAGTTCTTTACCACGACTATCAGTCAGTGCTAATAACACATTAGATTCACCAGTGGTTTTTAAATAATTAATACCATTATGTGTTTCAATATTTTGGGTATTTAACGTTATTTTGATCGTTTTATTCAAAGCCATCGCTGAACAGTCCATGATATCCAATTTAAATGGTTGCATATCTGAACGTCCTAATGTTTCGATTGAAGAAAAACGTAGCCCAGAAAGATATATTTTTTTCTGTGTATCATCATCACTTAGCCGGCAACCAAGCGGTACTAACACTCCTTCAAAGTAAACTGTTAGTGTATTGGCAAAGCTGGTATTCCATGTTAGGAATAAAAAACTAAATAATAATATTGAGCATCTAATCATAATTTATCTCCACACGTTGCATCTTATTACTAGCAGGAATAGAGAATAAAATGGTGTTATTGCGTAGTGGTTGAGTTAGCACATATTGGTTACTGCCTAATTTCAGTCTTAACGGTACCCAAGCTTGCTTTTGTATTGGTTTGCTACAATGAGAAAAATGCATTTCCACACTATAGGTTGCTGCAATTAAAGTACTTTCATTTAATTTTAATGAGATATTAGGTAGACAAGGAGCAGTAACAATACGCGCATTAACATATATCGTGCCTGTTGTCACAGGCACCGCAGACTCAGCAAAAATAGGTATAGTAAAAGCCCATAGTGCTAGGTAATTCAATTTCATTGTTCTGCTCCTATCTATTTTTTACTCATTATTCCGTCACACTGCACTTTGAAGCTTGGCATTTGAAAGCAAGTGAGGGCTTTCCACCATAATCATTGATATATGTCAGGTAAGGTGTTGAAAATTTGGATGATTTAATCAGTTGATTAGATTTTGGCGGTATCATGACTGCGTCAAAATCACTTTCTTCAGATTGTTTTTGGCTGTTCCCTATACCAATTACAGTTAAATAAAATGGTGTTGGGTTATCTAACGTATAACCCGATGATGTTGCTGTTAATGTTATGTATTTCGTCCAATCGGTTTTGCTTTGTGCAACAATGCTTTCAGGGCGATAAAATAGTTTTACACGGCTCTGTAATGCAATTTGCAACACACCCGCTTCTGATGACTTAGGCGGGATTTCACGCAGGTTGTAATAAAACAGGGATTCCCTGTCTTGCGGTAACTTTGCAATGTCGGGTGCGGTGCTTAGGCGAACTAGGCTAGTGGATTTGGGTTCCATGCGCTGAATCGGCGGAGTGGCAATAATAGGGCCTGTTTCCAGTTTTTGTTCTAACGCATTTTCTAACCACGACTGGGCCAAATAAGGCAATTCCGGGTTATCATTACGGATCGTAATATTAATAGACGACTGGTTTCCATCGAAAATTATACGAGTACGATCAAGTGTAACCGCGGCATTCGCAGCTGAAATTACACTTATAGTCAGCGTGAATACGCTAGTAAGTAACAAAAAAGGGGAATTCAATTTCATCTTAGTTCTCTTATTAACGACAAATAATAGTTGGGTAAATTTCTTGAGGATTAATCACGTCAGGCACATCGGCACTACACTGGTGTTTATTTCCCCAGTAGAGATTGAGTAAATCTTTAGGCTGGATACCAATAATCCACGTAATACCTTGTTCGCCAACAATTCCGAGTTCAATATTGTTGCTATTACGTACGCTGGCGCCAAAAGGCGGATAAGTGCCATCAGCTAGTTTTAAGCGAGCAAACGTTTTTTCACCTTGAATTACGTTGAGGCGACGATATCCGATTGCCCCACGAGTCAGAGTCGTATCAGTGACGGTCTCTAATGCTTCAACATCTTTTGGTAATTTACTGGTATTAATTGATGCGCTGGTTTTCCGATAACTACTCACGTTTGGCAATACAGCGAGTCCAAAGTGATTAGTTTGATAAACGCCACCACTCAGAGGAACGTTAGCTGCACCAGGTGTTTCTATAACGAGTCGAGTACCACCATAAGCGGCTTGGTGCATGGCAATACCTTCTTTAATTAAGGTAATTCCACCATTAATTGATCCCCCAACGCTGTGATACTCGTTCGGGACATAACTCGCATTTCCTGAAATTGAGGCATAAGGAAGATTTTGGTTTAAATAACCACTAAAGCTGGTTTGGTCATTCTGATGACTTCCTGTTTGATAACCGACATTTAAGTTATAATTGCGCTGCTCACTATATCCGCTATAACCGATATTATGTGTTGAACTGCGTTGGCCATTTTGGTTTCGGGTATAACCTTCAGAAAAGCTGACGCTGCTTCCTTGACTTAAAGGAATAGTGAAATACAAGCTGATCGCATCATCTTGATATCCCGCTCTTTTTGAACGAGAAGCAGAAGCTGTCAGGTTAATATTTTTGAGCCCAATAGCCGCCCAATTTAAAAGAGTACTTAGGTATAAGCTGTATTGTTCTTCTGTTTCACTATTCCAATACGTATTGTATTGATAGTTTCCACCCAATGAGAAATCATCAAAATATTTATTAATATTAATTTGATAGCTTTCTTTTTGAGCTTGGCTTTCATTACCTGTACGTCGTTCATCCAACGTTTGTTGCAAAGAGCGATAGGTTTCATCAGAGAAACGATACCCTGCGAATGTAATGTCAGTTCTGGCTTCATCAAATGATTTTGAATAACTAAGTCGATAACTTCGGCCAGTTAACGTTTTATCAAGTAATTGAGCATGTGACTGAGTCGCATCGAACGAAAGGCTACCGAATGAAAACAGGTCACGACCAAAGCCTGCTGAAAATGCCTGATAATTTTTTGATAAAACGGAGCCCCCATAGATAGACCAAAGGTTATTTAACCCGTAAGAGAGTTCTCCCGAAGCAGTTAAATCACCTTCGAGCTGGCGGCCATTAAAACGTGGTTTACCCGCTGCAAATTTATAGCGGATTTGCCCTGGTCTCGTTAAGTAGGGTAATGCTGCTGTGGTAATGCTAAATTGTTGTTCTTCACCATTTTCTTCTCGCACAGTCACATCTAATGTTCCACGAATAGAGCTATCTAGTGTCTGGATACGAAAGGGACCAGCAGGTACGGTTGTTTCTAAAACTATACGGTTATGGCTTTTGACAATAACAGTGGCATTAGTTTGAGCAATACCAATAATCTCTGGTGCATAACCTGTTAATTTAGGGGGCATCATATTTTCATCGGTTTCAAGAGATACCCCGGTGTACTGCCAAGAATCAAAAATAGCAGAGTAAAAGTAGTTCTCACCTAACGTTAAAATAGACGCAATGGATTTTATTGAGCGGTATGCAAATAATCGGCTAAATGTGGCATCACTATATTGGTTTTCGAAGCTTCCTGTCGATTTTCGATAGTTTGCTTGGTAATCACCGCGTAAACGCCATGCACCAAAATTAAGCCCTGTTGTTCCGTTAGCAGAAAGGTACGATTCTCGTGAACCTGAATTTTGATGCGTTAAAGAACCTGTTAGGTTGTAATCTAATAAAAATCCATTTACACCTTCCTCCCAACGTGAAGGAGGAACCCAACTTGGATCTGTATATTCTAAATAGCTTTGTGGGATTAAAATGGATAGCGTTAATGTCGATAAATCTACACTTAATGAAGCACCTTCAAGCGGAGATAAATCAAGGCATTTACCCTCATCACGATATTTAATTAATTTAATTGCGTCCGGAGTAAGCCCTAAACGATCAAGAATATTAACGGGAACACAAACGGTATCGAATAAATTATTGTTTTGGGATTGTGGCGCTATCACAGTGATATCTTGCGCACTACCCATGCCCTCATTATTGACTTTGAGATTTAAATGATAAATACCAGGCATAATAAATCCAGCCTGAGAAAATTGGCTAAAGTCAATATTTTGAGTGTCTTCTGTATCTAACATATCGGTATTGAATTCGACAGCATAGGCTAACGAAGAGATTGAAGATAAAAAAGAAGTCACAATGATGTAAGAGTAAATATTAAATTTAACCATGATTTTTTCATCAAATTAATTATGAGTTTATTTACTAGTCGTAAGTAACGTTGAATTTAATTGTGGTAAAGTAATCACCAGGTGTAATTTCGTTATTACTTGTGCCTAATTCTGTTTCATATTTTAAAAAGCTCTCTTTACTTTTGTTATCAAAATAAACGTAATTATTAGAAATAGAGTAGAGCTTATTTGGTATTAATAAATTATTGTTAATGTCGTATATATATAGAACAACTCCAGGCTTAGGGCCTGATAGTTTTATTGCATTAGTATACGTATCTTGCAGCGCAAAAAAACGAATTTTAATACCTTTATGATTACTACTGTCATATTCACTAATACAGTTATTTAATTTTATATAGAAAGGTCTTCGCATTAATTTTTCATCATCTATATTATTTATACTGTAATTAGAAATGTAATTATAGTTTATATATTGATACTGACTATCAGTTTCAATTGAACAAGGTGCCGCAACGATATAACCTTGCATTACTGTTTCGCCTCGGAGGCCATCTTGAATATGTCCAAGGTTAGAGCTAGTCGCATTAGAGTTAATAGGGTTAAATAATAAGGCAATCCATAGATAAGTATTTTTTTTCATAATGAGCCTTTTATGGGGAGAGAATTCTCTCCCCTAAAAAAATTACTCGTATGTGATTTTAAAGTCAGCGATAGAACTAAATTCACCTTCAGTAACTGGTGTTGCACCATCAACACGTTTAGCTAATGCAGTAAATTCTAAAACGTTTTCACCTTGGCGGTTACGAATTTGGCTTAGGATAGATTTAGCTTCATCAAATTTAAAATCTTTGATTTGAATACCGATATTCGAAGCGGTACCAGTAGTACCTAAGAATTCTTTATCAGTACCGACATAGTTTTTACCACCAAAGGTAATTTTAATATCTTTAACAGCAACCCACTTACCTTCAGTGTCTTTGCTAAACTCATCAAAATTACATTCTTTTAATTTGATAGCGATATCTTTTTCTGCTGCATTACCCGCTTCTAAAGATGCACGAGAAAGTTGACCAAATGGAACTTCTTGTTTTGTACTTTCTGATTCAATATTACATGGAGCATTAACAACTTGGCCGCTGAAATGTAATTCACCGCTATTACCACTAGCAAAGATAGAAGTTGAAATAGCAGAAGACGCGAATAAAACAGCAATAGAAAGTTTATTTAATTTCATATCTTACATCCTTAAAAATAAGTAAATATTTGATCCCTAGTGAGCCTTTATATAAGTACTGCCATAGGAATAAAGTTCAGTATCCATAAATGGATTTTCAAATGTCCTAATCACAGAACGCTTAACGTAATCGTTTTTAGCGTGGGTCATTTCGACGGAAGGAATCTTATCCCTATCAGGTGTAAAATGGAATAAAACTCTTTGATTTTAATTAAATTTGAATTATTTAACTTATATTTAGTTTTTTTTAATATGTATCAATGTTTTTATGCTAATTTAATTGTCTGTGAAATGTTTAATGTTTGTGCTTTTAAGGTGTTTTAAGGTTGGGGGGGGGTTAGAAATAAAAAAAATGCATCAAAATATCAATATTTGATGCATTTCTTATGATTTTTTTTGGTACTACAGAGTGCAAATAAAAAGTGGAGAGAAATTTTCTTCAAAAATATAACTTGTGTCGGTTAATTTTTTTATTTTTAAAAAATAAAGTTGGTTAATTTCAGG
Organism: Providencia sp. PROV150; assembly: GCF_028481025.1. Lineage (NCBI taxonomy): Bacteria > Pseudomonadati > Pseudomonadota > Gammaproteobacteria > Enterobacterales > Morganellaceae > Providencia > Providencia sp. PROV150. The sequence goes on from NZ_JAMPPJ010000012.1 coordinate 126,491, forward strand.
AACACCTCGAATATTGATTTTGTCTTGAGCCTGATCAGCTGGGTCTATAAATATATTTTCAACGCGTAAAAAAAAATGGTCACCTAAGTATTCATGTTTCATCAGAAATTTTCGTGAAATAGTATAGTTTTTACCATTATCACTAATGCTTCCATTCATGATGAATGTGTGTTGGTCAGGTTTATTTTCGTTAGGGATAACACTTAGCAGGTAAAATCCTTTTAAGGTAGAACGATGGTCAGAGATATTTATTTTTAAGGTTGTTTGGCAATCAGGAATAATAGGAGTGTTAATTATGTGATGAACATATAAGCTAATGAAAACCAAAATTATAGATATAATGGACAAAAAAAACATTCTTGTTGATATTTTATTTGACATAAAAATTCTCACAGCTCACAGTTGCACTTTCTTTCGGTACTGTTGGGCAATAGGACAAAAATAGGAAGTTGTCATATAAATTTTTATCATTTGCTACGATACCAACATTATAATAAAAAACAGTTGCTGGCTTTTTACAATCTAGGTTTAATTTCGTGAGTTCATTTTGAATTGTCGCAAAGCTGATGGTTGTTGTATCGGGTTTATGGTAACTATTAATGTAGCGGATACTGCATTGATCGATACGACCAACTTCAGGGTATTCTGTTCGGCTTGCAAAGAAATAACTTTTAAAAAGGTATAATAAGCAAAAAATAATGAGCCCAATAAGTGAAATTTCAACATATCGGTTATTCAACATGTAGCTTTTTTTATTTTCGACTGCCTGGGGGAAAGTCCCTTCGGGTACTTTTGATGAAGAGTCTAGTTCTTCCTCACTAGTGAATAAAGCTTTGTGATTATTATCACTAATTTCCTGTTGCTCATTTTCAATTTTCAGATCAGCAGAAAATTTAATCCCAACTTTAGGTACAGTCGTGATAATTTCATCATCAGAAAAAGATGATAAATGGCGTCTGAGTACAGAGACACTACTATTAAGGTTATTATCGGAGACAACTTGGTTATGTTCCTCCCAAACCCGACGTAATATGGTTTCTCGGTCAACAATATCATGATTATTTTGTACTAAGACTAATAACAAACGGTTTAAGGTGGTTGTTAGTTTTAATGCATTATTAACATCGTCGATATATAACAGCCCCTGATGACTGTCATAATTAATATGATTATTAATCAAATAGTTCATTTTTAGATTGATTTTATTTATAGGAAAAATATTTATATTATTTGAGTTTATACCTGTTATTTATGTTATGTCAATTAAGCATATTTGGTGTAATTTTGAAAGTTATTGAAAATCATATAGTTAAGTTTTTATTTACGCATGTTATGTTTAAGGCGGGAGGTTGAAGAGGTATTTATTTTTTTTAGAAAAACACTATTTTTTTAACATTATACAAAATAACTAATAGTTATTATGCGTAAAAAATTTTAGGCTGAAACATTTTATGAGGAGTAAGTCTGTTGCTAGCTATTATTTTGGCTAAACGATGATATATAAAAAATAGCCTCAAATATAAGAGGCTATTTCATATAAATACTTTACCAATTAAGCCGTTGGCTCAAGGATTTGGTGCATAACAGGATGGAATTTACGTTTAAAGTAAACGAGACCATGCCCAGTATCGTTCACAATGATTTGTTTCATTTCAACCATGTAGACAGAGTGCGTACCGATATCTTGAACTTGAGTGATTTCACCTTCAAGGTTGGCAAGCGCGTTTTTTAACATTGGTTGCTGTAAAATACCGCTTTCCCATACACTCCAGCCAAAACGTTCTTCCATCGTTGAACCTTTCATACCAGCGAAATGGCATGCGAGTTCTTCTTGTTCATGGCTTAGCACGTTGACACACAGGCGGCCATTCTTTTGAAATACCGCATTCATAGCGCTATTGCGGTTAACACAGACCATCAAAGTGGGTGGCGTATCTGTAACTGAACAGACTGCAGTGGCTGTAATTCCACAGCGACCCTCAGTCCCATCCGTGGTGACGATATTGACTGCTGCACCAAGACTTGCCATCGCATCTCTGAAACGCAGGCGATGTTCATTTTCTAAAGACATTTTGACCTCCTGCTGCCGACTATTTCAGCAGCGAATCTAACTGATTAATATCATTGTTGTTATGCAGGTGTGGACGTTTCCATCCGTGTTGATCGTAGTCTGATAAACAGCGATCAACCATATCTGTCATGGCTTTCATATTGCCAGAACCGTATGCATGACGCAGACATTGCAGACGAATTTCATCTTGGCTTCCTGCGTAGTTAATTTCATACAGTTCATGGCGGCCACCAAATTCACTACCGATTGCATCCCACATGAGTTTAAGGATCTTAATACGTTCAACGTGATCCATACCATTAGAGCCGCGAACATATTTAGCTAAATACTTATCAATTTCTGGATTATTCATATCACGAACGCTTGATGGTAGGTAAATCAGGCCACTTGTCACGTTACTTTCAATGATATTCTTGATTTTGGTGTAAGCCATTGGTGCCATAACACGGTAAGTTTGGATAGCTTGAGTATCGGGTAGATAAGCGCCGCCTTCCCATGCTTGTGCTTCAGAGGTCATTGCGTCGGTTAATGACCAAAACAGATTACGCCACGCAACCACTTCACCGAGATCAGCCTGTACACCACGGAAATCAATAACACCTGTACATTCTAAACTTTTTTGTAACAATCCGGTAATGAAGTCTAATTTAACCGCTAAGCGGACACAAGCTTGTAATGGGAATAAACGTGCGAACCCACCTTGTACTGCCCAATTACGTGCACGGTCAAAGTCACGGTAGATCAGGACGTTTTCCCATGGAATTAACACATGGTCCATCACCAAGATGGCATCATTTTCATCGAAACGGCTTGATAATGGGTAATCAAATGGTGCGCCAGTTGCGCCAGCCACTAATTCATAAGATGCACGTGAGATTAATTTCACACCATCTGCGTCCATTGGTGCAACAAACATCAATGCGAAATCAGGGTTATCGCCCATGACTTGCGCGGAACCAAAACCAATAAAGTTATAGTGTGTTAACGCGGAGTTGGTCGCAACAACTTTAGCACCACTGACGATAATCCCTGCATCTGTTTCTTTTTCGAGTTTGATATAAACATCTTTAACTTCATCAGCTGGCTTGTGACGGTCGATTGGTGGGTTAACAATGGCATGGTTAAAGTACAGGCCACTTTCTTGAATACGTTTATACCAGTGACGTGCGTTGTCTGCAAACTGACCATAATATTCAGGGTTAGCGCCTAAACAGCTGGCGAATGCCGCCTTATAGTCTGGAGTGCGTCCCATCCATCCGTAGCTCTGACGTGACCAATCTGCGATAGCGTCACGCTGTTGGCGTAGTTCATCGGCACTTTTAGCGAAACGGAAGAATTTGTGAGTGTATCCGCCGTTTCCTGTGTCGGTGTTCCAGCAAAGTTGGTCATGAGTCGTTTTATCATGAAGCGCATCATATAATTGTCCTATAGAAGCGGCTGAATTACGAAAAGCAGGGTGAGTGGTGACGTCTTTTACGCGCTCGCCATAAATATAGATTTCGCGGCCATCTTGTAAGCTTTTTAAATATTCTTGGCCATTAAAAGGGCGTTTAGCATCGGAACGAAAATCTTCTGGTTTCATGTCTACCTCGTTATCTCACAATGAGGGCTTGCATTGATAGGGTACAAAGGTTGCAAGCGAAATATGTTAATTTTATGTTTGTTTTGTGTTTCTTAATTGAATCGCTTTACGAGGGAGTTTTAAAGAGACTTTCTAAAGGTTTGCTGGTACTTTTCGTTGGGAGCTGCATTTTGTGAAAGAAATGTGATCATCTCGATGTTTTGATATTAATATAAATCTTAGTTAAATATATAATGCATTGATTATTATCTGATAATAAAATAATTATCATATTAATATTGTAGTTTTTATTTAGCGTTCTTGTTCTTTTTTTAATCTATGCATTCACTTTTTGTTAAGCATTATTAGCATCTTGATAAAATTAAAACAAAATTTATAAGATATCAAAAATGTTTTTAAAATGTAAAATTATTTAAAGGGTAGTTTGTAGAGATAGGTTAGAAGTAGGTATGATATACCGTTCAGGAGGCGTTGATGATTTTTACCTAAAAATAAGGATAAAATCACTAAGCCTCTCCTTAATGAATGTTTTGTTCTCGCCATAGGCTAGGAGAGCACCCGACTAACCGGTTAAAAAATCGAGCAAAATAGGCAGGGTCTTTGAAACCGAGCTGGTAGGCAATTTCTGAAACGGGGCTATCGGAAAACAGTAACATCCGCTTAGCTTCACGTAATATTCGGTCAAAAATCAACCTTTTTGGTGGCCGGTTAGCAAACCGCCGGCACATATCTTTAAGGCGTGACTCTGTGACATCAAGTTTTTTGGCGTATTCAGGTACCGCAAGGTGTTCATGATAATGTAAGTCAATGAGCTGATTAAAACGCTGGAATAGGCGGTGTTCGCCTCTAACTCCCGTTGTAGGGTGCTCATCAAGAGGAATAGAGCGCAGTAGAAAGGTAAACAGCGCTTGAGATAAAGAGGCGAGGGCTTGGTCTTTGCCGATAGAGTTATTTGCCGATTCGCGAGCCATCAAGGCCCAGTAATGGTTAAAGGTATCGATATCATCAGGCTTATCGGCAACAGATAAGCAAATAGCGGGGATATCGACCAAATCTGGATTCGCTGGGTACAATGAGCCAAGAAGCGGTGTGATCAGGTCTTGCCGTACGGTGAGTACGTGGCCATCAGTGTCTTCTTGAGTGAAAAATGCATGTGCAACCGAAGGGGGCGTAAGAATAAAAAGCGGCGCTTGAACAGAATAGCGTGACTCATCGAGCTGCAAAGTAATATGGCCCGTAACTAAATAGTGCAACTGGAAGAAACCATCATGGCGATGAGCTTGCATATCACGACCAAAGAAAGCGGCCATGTTGCCAAAGGTTTGGTAGTGGACGTCGTCGGTGCCTTGGGTTTCGTCGTAGTCTGTGCTGATGTCAATATTCGTAATTAAAGTTGAGTTACCCTTCATTCTTCGGCTCGCAGCGTTGTTGGCCTCACAAGCCAACCCTAGTCACATACTTCAGTATGCTCCTAGGGATTAACTTGCTTGCCGCCTAGCTGCAAACCAAATTATTTTGGGTAACACCCTTTAATAATTATTTGCAGCATAAGTTATTAAAACATTTGAAACATTTAAAACATTTAAAACATTTAAAACATTCAAAACATTCAAAACATTCAAAACATTCAAAACATTCGAACCATCAAAATTTTAAGGTGTTGCTCTTGGCCTTGAGTTTTTCATTGGGATAGCAATGACTAACAGCGCACCGACCACCAATAGGCCTGCAACAAAATAGAGGCCAGAGTTAAAGCTACCGGTTTGGTCTTTCAGCCAACCGATAAGGAGTGGGCTGACAGCGGAACCTATATTACCTGTTGCGTTGATAACCGCAATACCGATGGCACGAGCACGTAAGCTGATTGACTGGTCTGGGGTTGTCCAGAACACTGCCATCGCAGTAAATGAACCTGTTGAGGCCATAATAATACCAATCAACTGAATGACGGGATGGCTTGTCATCGCAGCGAGAACCCATCCTGCGGCCGCAAATAAATACGGTAGTGCAGTATGCATTTTCCGTTCTTGTAACCTATCAGAACGGCGACTCCAATAGATCATCCCTAAGATAGTACAAAACTGTGGGATTGCAGTTAATAGCCCAATCATGGCATTACTACTGCCTTCATTGAAGCTTTGCATGATCTGCGGGGTCCAGATATTAATCGCACTTAACGTATTGGTTAAACAGAAATAAGCGACGGTATACATTAAGATCACAGGGGTAAAAATTTCTTTCCATAAGCTTTTGTTCTGCAATGCGGTATGGCTTTTGGAACCATGCGGCTGGACAAGCTCAAGCTGGTCTTGGTCCATCATTTCTTGCAGTGTGTCTTTGTCTTCTTGGGTCAACCACTTAGCTTTTTTCGGCGAATCATCAAGGTAGAACCAAACCAACACACCGAGGATCACGGATGGGAAACCTTCTAGCAGGAACAGCCATTGCCAACCTTTTAGGTTTAAAATGCCATCCATACCTAGAATATAACCGGATGCGAGTGAACCGAATGCCATGGTGACTGGCATCGCAATCATAAATAAGGCATTAGCACGAGCGCGGAAATAGGCAGGGAACCAGTAAGTCAAATAAACTAAAATCCCAGGTAAGAAGCCCGCTTCAGCGATACCCACTAACATCCGTAGGACGTATAAACTGGTTGGCCCTGTGGCAAACATGGTGGCTGTAGAAGCAATACCCCAAAGCACCATGATGGTGGCTATCCAGCGGCGAGCACCAACAATTCCTAACATGATGTTACTTGGAATACCAAAAATTACGTAAGTGGCATAGAACAAGGTGGCGGCTAAGCCGAACATGGTGGAAGTTAGGCCGATGTCTTTCCCCATGGTTAGACCTGCAAAGCCAATATTAATACGGTCTAAGAAGGAAAAAACGAATAGCACAAATAAAAATACAATGAGACGTTTAAATAACTTATTAATCACCCGCTGCTGCGGTTCGGTTAAATTTTTATGTTGTTCAGCAGGGTTAGTGCTTGCAAGTTGTTGATTACTCATATTGTAGGGCCCTCAATTCTTTCTTTTACAGATTATTATAGGTACAAGGGACGAGTAGGCAGTCATGGTGCTGTCTGCCCAATGTTGCGATATTGATTTCTTATTTATCTAATTAAGTTATTTGTCTGTAGGGTTAAAATTAACTTATTTAGAGACAGTTTAATTAATAAACGCTTGGTGCACTCGAGGCCACCTCTGAGACGGTTTTACCAAATTTTGCTGCTAGCGCTTCTGCGGTGCGTGCTAGTAGCGTGGTATCAACCCCGACGGCAACAAATAGTGCGCCGAGTTTAAGATAATGTTCAGCGACATCTGGGGCTGCCATTAAAATACCAGGTGCCAAGCCGGCCTCACGAATTTGTACAATCGCTTTTTCGATTGTGGCTTTGACTTCAGGGTGGTTAGGGTTCCCTGAGAAGCCCATATCTGCGCTAAGATCCGCAGGGCCAATAAACACACCGTCGACACCTTCAACTTTTAGGATCTCGGGAAGGTTATTCATGGCTTCACGGGTTTCAACCTGTACTATCACACACATTTCATCATTGGCACGGGTTAAATAATTAGGTACTCGGTTCCAACGAGAAGCACGTGCCAAAGCACTGCCGACACCGCGTATCCCAGCTGGCGGGTAACGTGTTGCGCGCACCGCTTGCTTGGCTTGCTCTGCATTTTGTACCATTGGTAGCAAAAGGGTTTGTGCGCCAATATCCAGTAATTGCTTAATGATCACCGGATCATTCCACGGTGGGCGTACCACGGGCTGTGACGGATAAGGGGCGATCGCTTGTAATTGAGATAATGTCGTTTGCACATTATTTGGTGCATGTTCACCATCAATTAATAACCAGTCGAAGCCTGCACCAGCAAGTAATTCAGCACTATATGGGCTGCACAAGCCAAGCCATAAACCGATTTGCGGTTGACCACTTTTTAGTGCTTTCTTAAATTTATTTTCTAAAATATCCATGCCATTTTCCTTACACGAAGCGGCAGCTAATTGAACCCATATTGCCGTAATCAACGTGGAACACATCACCTTTACGAGCCGGAACAGGGCGTGTAAATGAGCCACCTAAGATAATTTGACCAGGCTCAAGTTGCACATTATGCGGTGCTAATTTATTTGCTAACCATGCCACGCCATTTGCTGGGTGGTTGAGTACAGCGGCTGCCACGCCAGATTCTTCAATGACGCCATTACGATATAAAAGGGCGCTAATCCAACGCATATCCAAATCGCGTGGTTTGATTGGGCGACCACCTAAGATTACCGCGCCATTTGCTGCGTTATCTGAAATGGTGTCGAACACTTTGCGTGGGCGGTTGGTTTCAGGGTCAACGTTATGACAACGCGCATCGATCAGCTCAAGGGCTGGGATCACATAATCAGTCGCGTTATACACATCAAAGATGGTGCAATTTGGCCCACGTAATGGTTTCGCCAGTACGAATGCTAATTCAACCTCAATACGTGGTACGATAAAGCGGTCTGTTGGAATATCACAGCCGTCATCAAAAAACATATCGTCAAGAAGCGCACCGTAATCAGGTTCATCAATCTGTGAACTTGCCTGCATGGCTTTGGATGTTAGCCCAATTTTATGGCCTTTTAGCACACGTCCTTCAGCAATTTTCACGCCAACCCACTCTTTTTGGATAGCGTAAGCATCGTCGATCGTCATTTCTGGGTGATCGAGTGAGATCTGACGGATTTGCTCACGTGATTTTTCAGCCAGATTTAGGCGCTGCGCGATTTGTGATATGACATCTTTTTGTAACATGCTGTTAATACTCCTATTCACCTATTCTATTTCGAGAGCAGCGCTGCACTAAAGCGCTTTGCTGCCACTCGGACTATTCAAGGTGTAAATTGAATGCGTACCCAGCGGTACTCAATTTAACTAATTGGAAAGACCACCAAAGCAGAGGTATTTCACTTCCAAGTAATCTTCGATTCCGTAGCGTGAACCTTCACGCCCCAGACCTGACTGCTTAATGCCACCAAATGGGGCCACTTCATTTGAAATAATGCCTTCATTAATACCCACCATGCCGCTTTCCAAAGCCTCCGCGACGCGGTAGATACGACCGATATCTTTTGAATAGAAATAAGATGCCAAGCCAAATTCAGTGTCATTGGCAAGATCAATCGCTTCTTGCTCATCGCGGAATTTAAATAAAGGTGCCAGTGGGCCGAATGTTTCTTCTTTAGAGACTTTCATGGCTTCAGTGACGCCAGTGATAACGGTCGGTTCAAAGAACAAGCCACCTAATTCTGCCGATTTACCACCAGCGATGACTTTTGCACCGTGGGAAACGGCATCAGCAATATGTTCAGTGACTTTATCGACTGCGGCTTGGTTAATCAGAGGACCCTGCTGGGAGTCTGCTTGTGTAGCGGGGCCGATTTTCAGTTCATTCACGGCTTTTGCTAAACGAGCCGCAAATTCATCGTAAACACCTTCTTGGACTAAAATACGGTTTGCACAGACACAGGTTTGCCCGCTGTTACGGAATTTAGCCGCTAAAGCGCCTTGCACTGCTGCATCTAAATCGGCATCATCAAACACGATAAATGGCGCGTTACCACCGAGTTCCAAAGACATTTTTTTCACGGTGTTAGCGCACTGTTCCATCAGCAATTTACCAACTCGTGTTGAACCCGTGAACGTGAGCTTACGAACGATTGGGCTAGAGGTCATCACGCCGCCAATGGCTTTAGCATCCGTACCTGGGACAATGTTAAATACACCAGCAGGAATACCGGCTTCTTCTCCTAACGCTGCCAATGCTAATGCAGATAATGGTGTTTCTGCCGCAGGTTTTAATACCATCGTACAGCCAGCTGCAAGCGCAGGGCCGACTTTGCGGGTGATCATGGCGTTTGGGAAGTTCCACGGTGTGATAGCCGCAACCACCCCCACGGGTTGTTTTATCGTCACAAGGCGACGCCCCGGTAAAGGTGATGGAATGGTTTCCCCATATACACGTTTACCTTCTTCAGCAAACCACTCAATAAAGCTGGCACCGTAGGCAATTTCTCCCATCGATTCAGTGATCGACTTACCTTGCTCAGCACTGAGTAACTCAGCCAGTTCTTTTTGGTTATCCATCATTAAACGGAACCATTTATTTAAAATTTGGCTGCGCTCTTTGGCGGTTTTAGCACGCCATGCAGGCAGGGCTTTTTCTGCGGCTTCGATAGCTTGTTGGGTTTCTAAAGCACCGACATTGCTGACTTTAGCGATAATCTCATTATTTGCTGGGTTAGTGACCTCAAACACACCTTTATTTTGGGCATCAACCCATTGGCCGTTGATATAAGCTTGTTGGCGAAATAACGTAGAATTGGTATTTATGCTCATTTTTCGTTGTTCTCCGAAGACACTGATTGGACTTGTGGGCGGATATTTTTAGCTGATAGCTGTTGGCTAACAAAACTTAACCCGGCACACAGCGCCATAACAAGTGCCATAGCGAATGGGGATTCATCTTGTAATACAGAAACTGCAACGCTGGCGACAGCCGCTAAGGCAAACTGAATAGAAATAGCAAGTGCACTGGCACTTCCTGCAATTTTCCCGCGATGTTGCAGCAATAGTGACAAACTGTTGGTGCCGATAGCATTGACCATCGATAAGAACAGCACGACTAGAATAACAATTATGGGCAAACTTTGTTGGTAAAATATGAGTAACAGCAGACCAAATGCTAATTGAAACCCACTTTGCATAGTCAGTATGCGCGTTAAACTATAGGTTTTTAGCAGTTTAACGTTCAACAACAACATGACAATCATCCCCAAGATGTTACAACCGAACAGCAAACCATAATGTTGTTCAGAAACACCGAAATAATTGATGTACACAAACGGTGAACCACTGATAAAGGCAAACATACCGGCAAAAGAGAATGCCATGGTGCCAATAATACTCAGTGCTTCTCGGTCTGTGAGCACCTGTGCATAATTCTTAAAAGCGACACAAAGTATATTTTCAGAACCGCGCTGGTGGGTTAACGTTTCAGGGAGTAAGAAAAAAATCGCACACACCGAAGCCAAGCCAATTACTGCCAGCAAATAGAAAATCACTTGCCACTGAAAATGAACGAGTAAAAAACCACCTAATAGCGGTGCCAGTAATGGCGCTATCATGGTCACAAGTGTCATTAATGACAGCACTTTAGGTAGTTCATGAGCAGGGTAAACATCCCTTGCAATCGCCCTAGCCATAACAATGGCCGCTCCACTACCAAAAGCTTGCAGCGCTCGGAATACAATCAAGGTATTTGCGTTGGTGGCTTGTGCGCATAACAAACTGGCAATAGTGAAAATGGCAAGGCCACTTAACAACATTTTCCGCCGGCCAAGAAGGTCACTTAATGGGCCATAAAACAGCATTCCCACGCAGAAACCAGCAAAAAAAGCCCCAAGGGTGTACTGCATTTGCCCTTGAGTGGCCTGTAATGCAATTCCCATTTGAGGGAGGGCAGGGAGGTACATATCGATAGACAATGGACCGAATGCCACTAATGACCCCAGTAATGGAATCAAGTAGTGCGGTATGTGTTTATCGAAATTTTTAACCATCTTGCCCTCTCAATAAAACGAAGAATAAAGCTTTAAACTCTTAGCCCTTAAACAAGGCATGAACATTGTTCTGTTTATAATTTAAAACAGGATCAAGCTCTTCCATGGTAAAAGACAGTGCGAGGTAGCGTTTTGCCATTAAATCGGCAAAATGGGTTTTGATCAGGTCGAAAATCATTTCCCCCGTTTTTTGTCTATCTTCAAGAGAGCGCCCAGCACCGATCTTCAACGTCATATGGACAAAAGCATAATCGTGCTTGCCATCGGCCATTTGCCAAGTATCCAGCCAAATAGCACGACTACGAATGCCACCTAATGGGAAGATACCGGTTCCCGCGAGGGCTTCATTCACTTTGGCGAAGAGCTCAGGTAGTTGAGCTTCATCACGAATATTTTCTGTACATTCTGCATAAAAATGAGGCATAACAATTCCTTATGCGGTGACAGCTTGTTTATCAGTAATATAGCTTGGCAGTGGGAACACGGCATTGATTTGCCCTGTGCCTGAGCTGGCAAACAAGTCAGTTAAAACTTCCACTTTCTCAGCGTATTTATCCCAACCTAACATACCTAGCAGCATCACGGTGTCGTGCATATGGCCTTCTCCATAGCAGTAATCTGCGTACTCAGGCAACATTTTGCAGAACTCTTCAAAACGACCTTCACGCCAAAGTTTGACGACACGTTTATCCATTTGCTCATCAAATTCACGCGTGTAGCTGTTCATGCCATCTTCGGCTTTTTGGTCATCAATAAAGCGGTGTGATAATGAACCACTCGCTAATACAGCGACGGTGCCATCGTATTTTTCAATCGCGGTTAGTACGGCTTCACCTAATTTGCGGCTGTCTTCAAAACTATGGGAAGTACAGAATGCTGAAATTGAGATAACTTTAAAGTGACGGTCACTATTCATATAGCGCATAGGAACTAATGTCGCATACTCAAGGGTTAAGCTTGGGATTTCATGAGCTTGAGCACGAACACCTAACTTACGCGCTTCCTCACCAATCATTTGGCCTAATACCGAGTTCCCATCGTATTCATATTCCATATCGCGAATAAAATGTGGAAGTTCATTACTGGTGTAAATACCTTTAAAGTGGTCAGCACAGTTAATGTGATAGGCGCTGTTGACTAACCAGTGCGTATCAAAAACGATGATGGTATCAACGCCTAATTCACGGCAGCGGCGGCTGATTTCTTTATGCCCATCGATAGCGGCTTGGCGGCATCCAAAGTTTTTACCTGGTAGTTCTGATAGGTACATGGATGGGACGTGTGTTATTTTTGCGGCGAGTGCCAACTTACCCATTTCATCCTCTCTTACCCGTTATATTTTGAGCTGTAGCGGTGTTGGCCGCACAAAACCACCCTAATCACATACTCATGTATGCTCATAGGGATGATTTCGCTTGCCGCCTAGCTACAACTCAAACTATTTAGGGTAAGGAACGAGTTTACCCATAATTTGTTGTAGCTATTATTTATCATGAATCATTTACAGTTCAAATTTTCATGGGTATCTAATTGATAAATAAAATAAATTTATGAATCACACACCCCAGCGAGGGATGTTGTGGTCTCCGTAGGAGATACACACGTTCTTCATTTCTGCGAACACTTCGAAGCTGTACTCGCCACCTTCACGGCCTACACCGGAGGCTTTGACACCACCGAATGGTTGGCGCAGGTCACGCACGTTTTGGGTGTTAACAAACACCATTCCAGCTTCAATACTGCGTGATAAACGTAAAATCTTGCTGACATCTTGCGTCCAAATATACGAAGCAAGGCCGTACTCGATATCATTTGCCATGCGTAAACCGTCTTCTTCAGATTTAAACGGAATTAAACAAGCCACAGGCCCAAAGATCTCTTCTTGTGCAACACGCATGCGGTTATCGACATCAGCCAGTACGGTAGGACGTAAGAAATTACCGCCTTTGAGGTGGTCAGGTAGATCAGTCGGTTTGTCTGGGCCACCCGCTAACAAGGTTGCGCCTTCTTCCATACCTAAGCGAATATAACCCGAAACTTTGTTCCAGTGCTGCTGGCTGATCAATGCACCCACTTGGGTTTTCGGATCGTTCGGGTCACCGACGATCAAGCGGTTTGCACGTTCCGCAAAGCGTTTAACAAACTCAGGATAGATACTTTCTTGGATGAAAATACGTGAGCCAGCCGTACAGCGTTCGCCATTAATGGAGAAAATCGTAAACAGGGCAGCGTCTAGTGCACGCTCAATATCCGCGTCTTCAAAGACCAGTACCGGTGATTTACCCCCTAATTCCATGGAATACTTTTTCAAGCCTGCATTTTGCATAATAGTGCGGCCAGTAGCCGTGCCCCCAGTAAAGGAAACCGCACGGACATCATGGTGTTTGACTAAAGCATCTCCCGCAGTGCTACCGTAGCCTTGAACCACGTTCAAAACGCCTGCTGGAATACCGGCTTCCAGAGCCAGTTCACCAAGGCGATTCGCTGATAATGGTGATAACTCAGACATTTTCAGAACCGCAGTATTACCCAGTGCTAAACAAGGGGCGGTTTTCCATGTTGCGGTCATAAATGGCACGTTCCATGGGGAAATCAGCGCACAGACACCCACAGGTTGAACCAAGGTGTAGTTCATCATCTTGTCATCAACAGGGTAAGTACGGCCATTCATTTGCTGGCAAATTTCAGCAAAGAATTCAAAGTTGTGTGAAGCGCGTGGGATCAACACGTTTTTAGTTTGGTGAATAGGCAAACCAGTGTCTTTGGTTTCCATTTCTGCAATTTGCGGGACATTTTCGTCGATCAATTCACCAAGGCGACGCATTAAGCGAGCGCGCTCTTTCATTGGGGTATTGGACCATTTTGGAAATGCGTCTTTTGCTGCGGCAACGGCTTGGTTGATTTCGTCTTGTCCACCCGCTGCGACTTCAGCGAGTACTTCACCCGTTGCAGGGTTGGTGGTTTCAAAATAGTCTTTGCTAGCGACGTTTTTACCGTTGATCCAATGATTAATCTTAGTCATTACACTCGTTCCTCATAGTCTTTTTCGCTGATAATGGTGTTGACCAGTCTGCCAACGCCTTCAACTTCAACAATGACTTCGTCACCCGGTACGACATCTGACAACCCTTTTGGTGTCCCTGTCGCAATCATGTCTCCCGGTTGCAGTGTCATAAAGTCACTGAGGTAAGCAATTAAAAAGGGAATATCGAAAATCAGATCGGCAGTGGTGCCTTTTTGGCGTAATTCACCATTTACATAGGTGTATAAAGCTAAATTATGCGGATCTTTAATGGCATCTTTATCGACAATCCAAGGGCCAATCGGCGTTAAGGTATCACGGCTCTTAACACGTAAATTTGGGCGATAATAGTTCTCTAAATAGTCACGGATCGCATAGTCATTACACACGGTATAACCTGCGACATAATCCATGGCATCTTCTCTTGAGACCTTGTGAGCCGTTTTTCCAATCACCACCACTAACTCAGACTCATAATGCATATATTCCACATTATCAGGGCGAACAGAAACTTGGCGATGGCCTGTTAAGCTGCTTTCTGCTTTTAAGAAAATTAAAGGCTCTTCAGGTGGCTTAAATTCTAACTCTGCGGCGTGGTCGGCATAGTTCAAACCAAGGGCAAATAACGTCCCTTGAGCAGGAGGCAGCCATGTAACATCAGGAGAATCACCCGCGATCACATCCCCATTAGGTAATGTAATGGCTTCGTTATCACCAACAGTGACGGAATATTCAGTGCCTTTAAAAAGGATTTTGGCGCGTTTTATCATCGTAGACATTATTTTCCTCCTGCTGCCACAACGGTATTTTTCAGGCTAGGAAAGCCTTCCGCTTGGATAACCACGTCATCACCGGGTTTGATGGTGACACGTTGCTGTGGCGTTCCGAGCAGGATCACATCCCCTTGCTTTAAGGTGGCGAAGTCACTTAATGCAACCACTAACTCGCTAGCATCGCGGATCAGATCTTTTGTTGACCAGCGATCCACTTCTTTGCCATTCACTAGGGTGATGATATCAACAGGAGTATTTAGCGAAGTAGCCACCATTTCACCGATTGGGCAGAAAGTATCACGGCATTTTGCTTTAATTGCAGGGCGATAGAAGGTGTCTTCTGGCAAGCTCACTTCATTTGCCAGTGCAAACCCAGCAATAAATTGATGAGCATCCTCTTTACTGACTTTGCGTGCATTTTTACTGATCACCAAAGCAAGCGTAGCGCCACTTTGCACTTCTTCACCTACAGGGTGCAAAATTTGCTCGCCTGAATTGATACGTGTATTACGCGGCTTGATAAACCACACAGGGGTTTTTGGTGGGGTCTTATAAGGGGCTTGCTGGAATGCCTCAAGCCAATGGCTAAGCTGGCTTTGATGATTGAGGGCAACGGCAAATACAGTGCCTTTCATTGACAACTCCTTAATGAAAAGAATTCAACTTTCAAGTAATTATTAATATATTAATAAAGTATAATTTTTAAATTAGCAATAGGTTTATGGAAATGTTAATTTTAATTGTGATCTCATTAACATAATTGAGTTATCTTTTTGTAAGATACTGTTATAAATGAATTTATTATTTTTTCAATTTTTTTTGATTTACAAAAAATTAACTTTAAAGTTGGATTTTAAATTATTTACTCATTAATATTTTAGGGTTTTTCTTTGAGATTGTTATTTGACCGTGCTACTCTTGAATAAGGCAAATTGGCGATGTAGAAATTCATGGTGATAACCAAAGGTTTCACTAAAGCATTGTGCCAATAAAGCACTGTGGCAGCCGCCATAAAATACCTAAATTAGGCTAAATAACGTTAATTAAGTGGTGAGTTTTAAGCTTATGCATGAATCATTGACAATTGCATTATTGCAGGCAAGGGAAACCGCTATGGGTTTTTTCCGGCCGATATTAAAGTCGTATAATTTGACTGAACAGCAATGGCGTATCATTCGCGTTTTAGCTGATAAGCGTTCAATTGATTTTCATGAATTATCAGTCCAAACCTGTATTCTGCGCCCAAGTTTAACGGGGATCCTAACCCGTATGGAGCGCGAAGGTTTAATTTTCCGCTTAAAACCGTTGAATGATCAGCGCAAATTATATGTCTCTTTGACACCAGCAGGGCAAGAACTGTATGACAAAGCACGGCAGGAAGTGGAAGAAGGTTATCAAAAAATTGAGCTGGCTTTTTCGCCAGAGAAAATGCAGCAATTAACCGCGTTGTTGGATGAGTTAATTGCTTTAGAGAGCCCAGATTATAGTAATATCGCTGCTGATAAGAGAAAGAGCGCCTAAATTTTCGTCATATTTCGAGCTCTAGCTGTGTTGGCTTCTTTCGGCTATTTGGGTCACATACTGATGTATGCTCCCCAAACTATCCTCAATTGCCGCCTTGCTAGAGTTCGAACTATTTAGAAAATTAATTTGTCTTCGTCATATTTCACATTGTGACATTGTGACATTGTGACATTGTTGCTGGCGCTGGCGCTGGCTACTGGGTCACATATTGGTGTGTTTTCATCGGACTTTCTTCAATTGTCGCCTTCTTATAATTCGAATTATTTAGAATATAGTTATTACTTAAATAATTCACTTTTCCGTTTAGATTCACTGAAGTTGAACTTCATTTATACTTTTAGTTGAGTAGCCAATCCCTCACTATCATATCTTATTTGTAATTGTGAAATTACCTATAGGTTACTTGTGACAAACTCTTCAGAAAAATCATTCCTAATAAAATCAAATGATTGATTTTCAGTATATGGCATTAAATTTTATTATTAATTGCGGTTTGGTCAGATTAATATAATAAAATGGCGCAAAAAAAATCATATTAAGAATGAAAGTATTAATTTTTAGTCATGGTGGATTTTTTTATCTAAAAACAGTTAATGAGAATAAGTTACATTACGGTAAATTTACTGTTCGTAACGAAAATTTAGATAACATGACAAAATATCAAATTATATGGCGTTTATTATACTTATCGTTGTTTATGATTTCGCCTTATGGCTACACGGAAAATCAATTATTCCCTTCCACGAATGAAAGTATTCAATTTGAACAGAAACAACGGTTAGAATCGGAGTTAATCCAACGTAACCTATTGGAAAAACACAATGTAATCACCGTTGATGATACTTTTTCCAAACACGGTCAAGATGAAATCTGTTTCCCGGTCGATAAGATCCAATTTGTCGGTGCCACACAACTCACCAGTAAAACTCAGACTCAGTTAACCTCACCTTACTTAAAACGCTGCCTCACGCTAGGTGAAATACATAAGCTCACCAAGCATGTGACTAATTACTATATAGAACAGGGGTTTATTACCTCTCAAGCCATCATTCCTGAGCAAGATTTATCGTCACATCATCTCGCCTTACAAATGATTGAAGGAAAGATTGAAACTATCGAGATTGATAACTCCCCAGAGCGCCTAGTTCATCAAATATTTCCTTATCAACAAGGTAAAATATTAAATCTACGGGATATTGAACAAGGGTTGGAGCAACTCAACCGGTTATCGTCCGCTAAGTACACTATCGATATCCAGCCAGGAAGCCAAAATAGCTACTCTCGGATTATTATTCATCAGCAAGGGAAAAAATGGCCTATTACGGGCCAATTGAACTTCGATAATTCAGGGATGAAAGCAACAGGAAAACAGCTGATTACAGGCGGTTTGACGGTAGATTCCCCATTAGGGTTTGGTGAGCAGTGGTCAGCCTCGGCCAATACCGATATGGATGGAAGTGCATCCCATCATAGTCGTTATATCGTTGCGAATGTGAATGTGCCTTATGGTTATTGGTCATACCGTTACCAATTATATCGTAATAATACATTACAGCCGTTTTATACATTGGATCAGCAATACCGTTATGAAGGCAAAAATACCAACCAACAATTTGATATCAGCCGCTTAATTTATCGCGATGGAAAACAGCGTCTAACCTTACAAGGCAGTTTGAAACATAAAAATGCCCGCACTCAGTTAGCTTCCCAAACCCTGAGTATCAGCAGCCCAACTTTAACCTCGCTCTCATTTACCCCGCAGTACAGCACTACCCTCGGGCAAGGTTACTTCACGTTTAACCCTGCTGCTGAATGGGGAATATCCGCCTTTGGCGCCTCACCGGACACCCTCGCGAAAGACTCACCGCGCAGCCATTACCGCAAATTCAGTCTAAGCAGCAGTTATCAGTATTTTTTCGCTAATGGCATGACCTATTTAACGTCATTTTACGGTCAATACTCCCCCGATAATTTATACGGTATTGAACGCATCAGCATCGGCGGTCAGTACTCTGTCCGTGGCTACCATGAGCACTCTTTGAGTGGTAACCGAGGTGGCTATTGGCGTAATGAAATCAATAAAGACATCGCCAATACGGCAATTGGGCAACTGCGTTTTATCGGAGCGCTAGATTATGGATTTATTGCCTCTGATACGTACCACGTTGAACATGACACCCTAGCGGGAGGAGCTGTTGGTCTCTCTTTTACAGGCAATAGCCCAATTTATTCTCAGTTTCTACTCAGTAAACCTTTGCATTATCCCTCACAACTCAAACCAGACAATTGGTCGGCTTATTGGTCGGTCTCATTCTCTCTGTAGCTTTACGTTTTTAAAGGATTATTTATGCTAAATGAACAGTTGCCTTCTCGCTCTAAGCGGATATTAAGTTACACCATTATTTTCTTAACCGCCGTCTACCCCTTACATCCTGCTTGGGGAGCAGCCATGACGGCGGCAGATAAAAACACCCAAATCAGCCAACAAAATAACGTCCCGATTATTAATATCTCCACGCCGAATGGGGCAGGAATATCCCACAATAAATTCCAACAATTTAATGTCGATAAACAAGGTGCGGTACTCAACAACGCCACCACTAATGTGAATTCCCAAATTGCAGGGCAAATCAAAGCCAATACGAATTTAAAGGGAAATGCCGCTAATCTGATTATCAACGAAGTTACCGGCAGTAGCCGCTCAGAATTACAAGGTAAGTTGGAAGTGGCAGGTAAAGGCGCAAATGTCTTAATTGCCAACCCGAATGGCATTACCTGCAATGGCTGTAGTTTTGTGAATACCCCTGCGATTACCTTAACCACGGGAAAACCTATTCTGGATAACAAGGGGGCTTTGTCTGCGGTTGAGGTGAAAAAAGGCAGTGTGGTTATCGGCGCCAATGGCATGAATACCGAAGCGCAAACGTATGCCGATATTATCAGCCGCGCCACCGAACTAAATGGGCAAATCAAAGCCAAGAACCTGACCCTGATGCAAGGCACGAACCGTGTTGACTTTCAAAAAGGCACCGTGACACCGATTGCGGGTGAAGGAGCAAAACCCAGTATTTCGGTAGATACCAAAGCACTGGGGGGGATGTATGCCAACCAAGTTAAATTGGTCAGTACGGAATCAGGGGTGGGGATTAACCTCAGTAATATGCAAGCCAACCAAAATGACCTGACGTTAACCGTCGATGGAAAAATTACTCTTGCGGGTAATATCCAAGGGAAAAAAGACATCAATGTCAGCACCAAAAATCTGCAAATTAATACCAATGCCAACGTGAATGCCACCAAAGACATCACATTAGCCACCAACACCCTCGCCAATAACGGGAAAGTTACCGCAGGCAAGGATATGCGTGTCTTTGCCGATTCAATAAGCAATACGGGCAATAGTGCGCTTATTCAGGCACAAGATAATTTGTGGATGCAAAAAAATGCCAAGGGGGATTTGAGTACGCTGATTGAGAATAAATCGGGGACGATAAAGACCAATGCAGGGGATTTGGTGGTTCGTACGAAGCAATTGACCAACATGTCGTTAAATACCCACTACAAGGAAAATACGATACAACCGACCTCCACAAGTAAGAACTTATTAATAGACCGAGTTAGAGAAGGAGGCGGGAATTATGATGTGGTCATGAATGCAAAGTTGGTTAACCCTCTTCCTAATAAGTGGTTCGGTGTAGCTGATTTTTCAAATGCATTTTATAAAGAGGGTGTTTTAGTCAATACAGGTCAAAGTATTTACTCTGATGATTCAGTTCGGCTCGGAGAAATAGTTAGCGGTGGAAATGCTTATCTTAATGGTAATCAAATCACTAATGATAACGGTATCATTTCTGCTAAGAAAAATTTAATTTTAACCGGTAATACTTTAGATAACAGTCAAAATATTGGCTGGAAAAAATACACCTATAAAAATTATGTCATCGATCCTTCGAACAGTGGAAGTGGAATAGTTAATATTAGAAATATCAAAGAATTAATTTTAGAAACGCATTATAAAATACAAGGTGATGTGTTCATTTTGGAATTGATTGATAATGTAAAAACAAAGAAAGGGTTACATTCAGGTGCGAATCTCATCCTCGATTTTAAACATTCGATCAGCAGTGAGAACAAACTACCTATTACCTCATCACTGATCTCAAAAATAAATCACATCGATTCCCCCGCTTATTTAATGTCAGCAAAAAATATTATTTTAAATTCTAATAATATAAATATTTCTACTAACTTACAGTCTGAAAATGATCTGTCTATTATCGCTGGTCAAAACATCAATATTCATGATGCACAACTGGTTGCAAAACAATCACAAAGCCTAATTGCCGGTAACGACCTTAATCTTAAACAAGTCAATTTAACGGCTAAAGACAGCACCTTAATTGCGAAAAATGGCGATCTTCAATACAGTTTAAACCCCGTTTCTGCCTTTAAAGACAATGTATTATCGCCCCCGGTTCTCAATGCCGCAAATTCGTTACATATCCAAGCGGGTAAAAATATCACTTTTGATAATGCGCAATTAGCTAAAACGAATAAACTTACCCTAAGTGCCAATGACAATATCCTTATTCGTCGCGATGAACTCAACTTAATGAAACTCGCGGCTTCAGAGCCTGTCGCCAATATCAATGCGTTACTCACAAAAACAGGAAATTGGGCAAGTTCAGGGGAGATAAACCTCACTGCAGGTAAGAATATTGAAGCGCGTGGCATTGCCTTCAACAGTGGAAAATCACTGACGTTCAATGCAGGCCAAGATATTTTGTTAGGCTCAAAAGCGATTAAGGATGTCGATAATGTATTTAAAACCAATCGCTATCCAGAGTTGCGTTCTCAGCTCATCGCGAATGGCAATATTACGTTAAATGCAGCCCGTGATATTGACTTGCAGTCGGCTAACCTTCAATCCACAGACAAGGTCATAGCGCTTTCAGGTCGTGATATTAAATTAACGGCTACCGCTTACTCTGCCATTCCCAACCCCAGTGAAGATAACCAAGATGTACGTTATGTGACTTCGACACTTTCCGGTGACAAAGGCATCACACTGGCCTCCAATGGTGCCTTAATCGCACAAGGCAGTACAATCAAATCCCTAGGTGATATCACACTCTCAAGCGGTGGAAATGTACGTTTAGAGTCGGTCAAAACGAATTATCGAAAACAGTCAGGGAAAAAATTTGAAGAGTTATATCGCCAAATTGGCACTGAAATTAACAGTGGTAAAACCCTGACCATTTTGTCTGAGGGGAGCATTCTTTTCCAAGCGTCTCGCCTCGTTGCCAAAGGCGCGATGGATATTGCGGCAAAAGGCGGCTATCTCTACGCCCAAGCCATGGAAGAAAGCAGTTACTTCGAAGAGTATAAAAAGAAATGCAATAGATGGACGCTTTGTATTACGAAAAAGGAAGTGAGAAAAACACGCAGTGATAAAACCAATAAAGTCACTGAGTTTACTGCTGGTGGCGATATTAATCTGTATGCCAAGGATGATGTGACATTAGAAGCGACCAAAATTAATGCGGGCAAGAATGCCAAAATCACCAGCCAAATAGGCAAGGTCAATTTTAAAGCGGTCAAAAACTCGCAATTTGAACAGGTGATTACAAATTCTAACGGTTTTTATATCACCCAACGTAATAAAGGCTATACCTCAGATAAATGGGTTTTACCTGCATTGCATATTGGTGGAAAACTGACTATTGATGCGAATAAAGGGATTACTGCGGATGTTAAAACTAAAGAAGGGCAGTCATTCGAACAGGCATTAGCAATATTAAGTCGTACTCCTGGGTATGAGTGGCTCGGGGACATTAAAAATAACAAAAACGTCAATTGGGCTGTTGTAAAAGATGCTTATAGCCAGTGGGATATAAAAACTGAAAGCCTTAATCCAGTCGTAGGTGCTGTGATTGCCATTGCTGTCGCGGCTGCTACTTATGGAACCTCTACAGCCGCCAGTATTGGTGGGTTAGCGAGCTCTACTGCTACAACCATGGGTGCTTCAGCGACAACAGCGTCAATGGCTTCTGCTGCGGCACAGGCGGGGTTTGCCTCACTCGTTTCTCAAGCTTCCGTCGCATTAGTCGAGAACAAAGGAAACCTGTCAAAAACCTTATCCAGTCTAGGGGAAAGTGATACCGTAAAATCAATTGTGACCAGCATGATTATTGCGGGTTCACTTGAAGGATTTGATATTGCGTTATATGGCAAAGCGACAGATCCGGCCAAAGTGACTTTACCAAAACTCAGTGATGGAAATTGGACTCAAGTCGCACAGCGTGTGGCAGGGCAAAGTGCTATCAGCTCAACCATCGGAACAGCGATCCAAGGTGGGAGCTTTAGTGAAAACTTTAAAACAGCCCTACTCAGTAATGTGGCAGGGCAAATTCAAGCTGAAGGGGCTAACCTGATAGGCGATAAATTCCAGTATTTATATGTAGATAAACAGGGAAATATTCTAGGGCATACAGGAAAAGCTCTTAGTCATGCGGGTTTGGCTGCGCTAAGTGCAGAAATTAGTGGTGGCAATGTAAAAGGAGCCGTTGTTGGTGCATTAGCCGCTGAATTGGCTGCACTATCTCTTGATAACAAAAGCAAAAATAATTTAGAAGGTAATACACAGAAAATTAAAGTTTTAGGAGCTATAGCTGGGGCTATTGTAACCGGTGAGTCGAATGGCGTACACAGTGCTGCAGGTGCAGCTGAGAATGTATTTCTTTATAACCACTATTTGCATAATTTCTATGGTTCAGCTGGTGATAAGTATTTTGGTGGCGCATTTTCGTTAGAAAAAGCACTTGAAAGTGATAGTAGTTTGACAGCTCAGGAAAAACAAAAAATAAGATCCCAATATTCAAAAGGGGATGGTAAAGAAGATCCTATAAAGGCTATTTTAGAAACTTTGCCAGTATCTGATACCATGATGGCATTAATGCAGGCTAAAGATACCAAAGACTATGCAGCGGCAGTATTAACCTCATTACCGATGGAAAGAGCTGTTGTTGTTTTGGGTAAATTAGCCAAAGTTACGAAAGTTAATAATGTTTTCTTTCCGAAAAGATCAATTAAAACTCCTGAAGGTATAAGTATCAATATTGATTTGCCAATGCATTTAGCGACGATGGATAAATTTACTCAAAGAGCGGGGGTTTCTGGAGCCCATAATGCAGATGCGTTTTATGGTGCAGTTAGAGAAAAAGGTTTACAGATTATTAGTGAAACTGCAACAGGCGTGAAAGGTATCACCCAAATTGAATATAAGATACCAACAAAAGATGCAGCAGGAAAATTAACAGGTAACTATAAAGGTAATGGTGCGGAACCATTTAAAAAAACAGTTTATGACCCGAAAGTTTATACAGACCAAAAAATATTAGATTTAGGGCAACAGGCAGCCGCTAATGGATATAAGGATGCTATAGTAAAAGGATTACAATCTTATAATGCTAAAGCAGGTGGAGTTACCTTTAGAGTTTATTTAGATCCCAAAACTAAAGGTGTTAGTAATTTTCATCCTCAATAGGAATAATTTATATGAATGAGTCTTTTGATGAATTAAATCATTTATTGTTTGGATTACCTTATAATTATGAGGATAAAAACAATTATGATCATCACGATTGGGTCATCAAAACTTATTTTGATCGGATGTATAATGATCACCGTTTCTTAGATGTTGTAGACCACATAGTTCATAAGAGAGGCTATAGTACTGATGGTGCATATTGTCATTTTGCTTGTGAGTATGATGGATTTTTAGATGATATGATTTTTAAAGAGGGGGTTTTTTTTGCAATAGGTTATCCTCCAGAAAAAGAAGATGAAATAGTCGTCAGTGAAGAAACTTGCTTCCACTATGTCAGATTAGCTTGTGAAAAATATTTAAAAGTTCATCCTGAAGACTTAGCTAGCGTAAGTAATTTATTATCAAAAATGCAAATGTCATAAAATAGGATTCTATTGCATTAATAGACAATTGAATAAACACGGGCGGCTATAATTTTAGCCGCCCGTGAATTCTTATCGACACATTTTAGGTAATGTTTCTTTTTTGGGACTACTTACCCAGTAAGTGCAAGAAATGAATATGTTTTTCATATTGGTCTAGGATATCGTGAATGATCTGCTCTTTTGCCCAGCCCATCACGTCATAATCTTGCCGACCTTCTTTTAAGTGAATCTCAGCACGATAGTAGCGTTGCTCCTCGCTCTTTTCATCATCACTTTCTGTCCCCATACCTGCTAAAGCAAAGGCTGGTTGAATGTAGTAACAGGGGAGAAATTCATAGAAAAAGTTTATATCTTTGCCTAAATCGACTTCAAAGCTAAATTACCAGTCCTTCCCACATGATTTAAATAACAGAGCAGTCGGTTTCTATATCTCAATTAGCAACAACGGCAATAATGCGAAGCTCAAGTTGTGTTTTAAATTCATCGCAAATGGCAATATCACGTTAAATGCAGCCCGTGATATTGACTTGCAGTCGGCTAACCTTCAATCCACAGACAAAATTATTGCACTTTCAGACCATGATATTAAATTAGGCTTAATATCTCAAAATTAACCCCCCATCATAGAAAAAGATCAGTTGCATGCCTCTGCGACTAACAAATTGGTTGAGGAAATTAATAAATTAAATTCTAAATCACAAGCCGAGAAGTTTGCAGTTGGGATTGGTGCTTATGATCCTTCTATGGAGAAAACAGCATTTGGGTTTAGTAATGGTAAAGTCAGTGCGGAACTCGTTATGTTTTTATTGCTTTATGTGAAAAAAAATGGCTTACTAAAGCCAAATGCTACATAAGGAAATCGCATGAAACATCAAATAATCATGAGAATAATTGGATCTGAACAGGGGGTAATCACGAAAGACCTTTCAAATTCAAAAAATGATGCGATCCTAATTAATTCAATTAGTTATTCTAGAGAAAAAGATGAAAATGGCACTCCAATTCTACGATTGACGATTGATAAAGATTTGGGTCACTCAACCAAATTTATCTTTGATGCTATCAAAAACGATGAAAAAATAGATATTACTCTTAAATATTTTATTGATGGGGAAGAACCTTCTATTATCAATTATAACAATGTCATTATTGACAGTATACAATCGTTATTTTGTGCTGAAGGATTCAATTTCGATGATAACCTTGCGATAAGACAAGGTAAACCGTATGAATTAATTCAAGTGATTTCATATAATTAAGTATTATAACCTTGATGGTGATTATTATAAATCACCACCATCAAAATGAAAAACAAGACTATTTACACCAATTAAGATAAAAAGCTATATATTAGTATCAGAGGTCATAGTGAAAATAAGAAATATAGATAAGTTAAATAAAAATGACTTTATCAAACTTAGTTCAATTCATTCATCCATTGGAAAAGGGGATGATTTTGATTCATGGTTTGAAGAATCAGTATCAAGTAAAAAGATTCCCAAAATATTGTATTTGATTTATATTATTAACTATTTAACTCTTGTTTTTTTTATGGGGGCACCATTAATTCTATCACTAATACCTTTAACAATCGTATATTTAATCCCTGTATTAATGGTTTTATTTATAGACTCAGTAAATAGTAAAATACCTTTTTTATTTTATCTATCCATAAAATTTAAACTTTTAATTCACTAATGAAAATAAAAAAATTATAAAATACTAATTTTCGTCACTATGTAATTCAAGAATCAATTTCAATTTTATTGCTGATGCTGTTAATGAATATAATAACATTGGCTTATTTCCTATAGCTAATTTTCTTTTATAATTTTCACTAGTCCATCTTTCTATTCTAAACCCGACGTTATCTGGAAAATAGCGTTCAAAAAACCTAATTTTCTTAATCCTTTAGAAGTTTTTGTTGGTAATTGTCTTATTTCAGTTCTTTTCTTTGGATCAATAATTTTAAATGCTCCAAAACCGATATAAAGATTATTTACAAAATCAACATCATAATAAATTTTCTTAGCTGTGATGCTATCTCCACCTAATGCTATAGTACCTTGTTCTATTAAAAATTTAACTGGATCTTGTCTAAAGTTTATTTCACCATCAGTTAACTCATACGTAATATCAGAAATACCTTGATATACACGACCTCCACCATAGGCCATGCTTATCGCACCGGACGTTTTCATTCCGTGACTTCCAATTGTTTTACCTATTCTATAACTAAAAATACCAACTGCTGTTTGAATTGCACCACCTAATATATCAAGGCTCTTGTCACCATAAAAAAGCCAGCCTTCACCAAAATAAGACCTAGTTGCATTATATAGTTCTTTACTTGCCTTTCTTAATTGGGAATACGCTAATTTTTCTGATTCATATTCGAGTTTAATTTCCTCAGTGTATTTATATATATCGGGCCAATTCCCCGTTGAACCTATGTTCTCTCTAAACCAATCCCGAGTGCTATCTACTCGTTGATGCCTAGCATTATTATTATACAGTGCTATATTAAAATCAGCTCGGATCAACCTTATAACTTCATTTATTTCACTTCTGTAACCTTGTTTACAGTAGGGGTCGTCAAGAAAATACCTTGCAGATAACTCAGATATTTTTCTTAATTCATTTGCATACCATTCAAAGGTCTCTTCTGGGCTAGAGAACATTAAAAGCTCCTTTCTTCCCATATACTGTATGTACTAGTACCAGCAATAACATGCTCCCAGGTAACCGATTTAAATCGAAACGATACAGACTCTTCTGGTTGGGCTTGATTGTGAGTAACAGAATTAGGATAAAAACAATTTAGGTCAACAATTGAGGCATCTGTCAGTTTTATTTTATAATACAGCTCTAACCCACCATTCATTGATGTTCTATAAAAAGTAAAGTCGCACGTTAATATCTCACTCGATGTTAATGCTTGAGAAAGTAGTGGGGAAGACTTATCAATTGGCTTACGAATACTAATAGGCTGAAAACTGACATTTTGATGCATCGATAAATTAGAAGACAACTCATTAATAAGAATTTCGTTTTCATGTCCCTTTTGATACTTATTCCCGATAGAATCTATCGTTGAGCATCCTTTCGAGATTAAACCTTGTTTATTTCCTTTTAGCGTAAGATAAATTATATTCGCCATTTTAAGCATTCCCTTTGTCATTAAAGATCAATATAGATAGTTCACAATACCATATACATTACTTAAGTTAAATATTATGATTTAGCATAGATTGCGTTTACCTTGATTTTAAAATTTCCATAAGACCTATTATGTTAAACTGGCGAACTTAGTGTCTAAAACACCCGTTAGGCATCATAAAACCGCCTCAGCGCGTTTTTAGCAACGTTGAGATTGAATGCGAAAACACACTGAAATCGTCGAAAAACATAAACCTGTTTTGTGGTGATAGACGATTTAACCAACCAAGTTAACGAGGGTCGTAGCCGAATCAATTAGGAAAAAGACACGTGGTCATGTCTGTCTATTTGAGGGATAAAACTTACATGAGGGGAGAAAATAAGAGTGCTAATTTTGCTTGTGAGTATGATGGATTTTTAGATGATATGATTTTTAAAGAGGGTGTTTTTTTGCAATAAGTTATCCTCCAGAAAAAGAAGATGAAATAGTCGTCAGTGAAGAAACTTGCTTTTACTATGCCAGATTAGCTTGTGAAAAATATTTAAAAGTTCATCCTGAAGACTTAGCTAGCGTAAGTACTTTATTATCAAAAATTCAAATGTCATAAAATAGGATTCTATTGCATTAATAGATAATCGAATAAACACAGGCGGAGGCGGCTATAATTTTAGCCGCCTGTGAATTCTTATCGACACATTTTAGGTAATGTTTCTTTTTTGGGGCTACTTACCCAGTAAGTGTAAGAAATGGATATGTTTTTCGTATTGGTCTAGGATATCGTGAATGATTTGCTCTTTTGCCCAGCCCATCACATCGTAGTCTTGCCCACCTTCTTTTAAGTGAATTTCAGCGCGATAGTAGCGTTGCTCTTCGCTCTTTTCTTCATCACTTTCTGTCCCCATACCCGATAACGCAAATGACGGTTGAATATAGTAACGTAGGCGAACTTCGTATAAAAAGTTCATATCTTCGCCTAAATCCACTTCAAAACCTATTCGGTCATCTTTATCAGTATGGATATGGCATACAGTACCTTGCTTAGCCAGTTCTTCAGATACCATTTCCATTGATGGCTTCACAGATTCTTCCATAAAGCGTTTAACATGCGCGCGTTTAGGGAAATATACGATGTTACGCAAGCGTCGCTGCCACGGAATAGGGTTACGGCTGGCAGTTGGTGCAATGGTCGCTAACTGTTGGCTATCGCGCTTATAGGCATCGACTCTTAAGGCTTTGAACAAGCCATAAATGGAGGCGAGCAAAACGACAGCAAAGGGAAGAGCACTCGCAATTGTCAGTGTTTGTAACGCTTGGAGACCACCTGCGAGTAACATTGTTATCGCAACGATACCCATTAAACCCGCCCAAAAGATACGTTGCCAAACAGGGGTATTAGAATCGCCGCCTGAAGCTAAAGTATCAACCACCATTGCTCCTGAATCCGCTGAAGTCACGAAAAACACAATGACCATTAGCATAGCAAAGAAAGATAAAACCGAAGAGAATGGAAAATAATTAAGGAATTCAAACAAAGCGAGAGATACGTCTGCCTGAACAGTTTCGGCTAATAAGGTTGCGCCTTTATTTTTAATTAAATCAATCGCTGTGTTACCGAAGAATGTCATCCACATTAAAGTGAAGCCAGCTGGGACAAATAATACCCCCATGACAAATTCACGAATACTACGACCGCGAGAGATACGGGCAATAAACATACCGACAAATGGCGACCAAGATAACCACCATCCCCAATACAGTAGTGTCCAGCCGCCTAACCAATTACTTGATTTGGGTTCATAGGCATAGAGATTGAAGGTTTTATTGACGATCTCTGAAAGGTAGCCACCTGTATTCTCAACGAAAGATTTTAAAAGAAGCACAGTTGGCCCTAAAGCAACGATTAATACGAGCAATAGAAATGCGAGGCCAAGATTGAGTTCCGATAAGATACGGATACCTTTATCTAGTCCTGAAACAACGGAAATTGTTGCAAGCCCTGTAAAAATGATGATCAAAGCCACTTGTACGGTTTCGCTGACTGGTAAACCAAATAAATGGTTCATCCCAGCGTTAACTTGCAGTACACCGAAGCCTAAAGATGTTGCAACACCAAATACCGTCCCTACTACTGCAAATACATCAACTGCATGGCCTATTGGGCCATAAATACGCTCACCAATAATGGGGTAAAGGGCAGAGCGTAATGTGAGAGGGAGGCCGTGGCGATAGCTAAAAAACGCTAAAATTAATGCGACAATGGCATAGATAGCCCAAGCATGTAACCCCCAGTGGAAGAACGTTAAGCGCATGGCTTCTTTTGCGGCTTCAACGGTTTGCGGTTCACCTACAGGTGGGTTGAGGTAGTGCATTACGGGTTCTGCAACCCCAAAAAACATTAGCCCAATTCCCATACCTGCTGAGAAAAGCATGGCAAACCACGAGACATAGCTAAAATTGGGTTGGGCGTGGTCCGGGCCTAATTTTATTTGCCCATAACGGGAGAGTCCCAGATAAGTCACACTCAAAAGAATAATAGCGACGGCTAGAATGTAAAACCAGCTAGCATTATTGAATAAGTTTTGCTGAAGATGACTTAGATGAGATTCTGCGACTTCTGGCATCAAAGCGGCAAAGCCCACGATAACCAAAATAATAACGGCAGAGCTATAAAATACAGGGGGACTAATTTTAGAACGAATTTTTTTAGAATCAGTATCAATTTGACTCATAACAACCTTCTTTTGTTTTGTTTTATTTTATTTTTGGCATACCGATATCGACAAATATGCAGCGAGCTGTCCTTCTTAATGAAACAATGAATAATTGCGAAAAATTTCCCCTAAGGAAACGAGATAGAAAGAACAATAATATGGTGTTGAGGGCAGGCTAAACTGCCAAAAATAGCGATGAAACCCGAGTCTTTATCACCTTCATAAGTTAAAAAATAGGCGGTTATACTGCCATGATACGAGTGAATGATCAACAAGATCGGGAAATAACATTAAATAGAGGATAAAAATATCATGTTAATTATCATTAAATTAATAATTAACAGTGCAGTATTTACATGTTTTACCAATAAGTTAACGCAAATGAGTGAAAGTAAGTACTAGATAAGTAAAAACCTTAGATAAATGGAGGTGGAAATGTGATTAGCGTAATTGGCTATCCTTACTGCCACGCCGATTATAGCCACTAAATGTAGATTGTTTTTTATCTAATTCATTTTGGCAGTTGATACAGAATTTTACGCCGAGTAATGCTAAACGGCGAGCCTCAGGAATTGCCTCACCACACTCTTCACAAAACTCGGCACTTTCACCTGAGTGCAATTGGCGACGAGCTTTCGCTACCGCATCATCAAGAGTGGCATCAATTTGTTCTTGAACAGCATCTTCATTTGCCCAACCATTTGCCATCATTCACCTCTGTTTGATTAAATATTGATCTATATACCAATATAGAGGCGAGAAAATTTAATTCAAGGGCAATTATTACTCTAAAGATAATGTCATATAAATGTGGTCCATTCCCTCTTCATCATACATTTCTCCCTCAGTTTGGTACCCCAGAGTATGGTAAAAATCAATGGCAGTATATTGCGCTGAAAGAGCGATTTTATGGTAATGATGAGAACGGCCATATTGCTCTACAAATTTCATTAATTCACGTCCTAACCCTTTACTTCGGTGTGATTTTTGTACTGCGACACGGCCAACTTTGATGAGATTGTCTTCAAGTAGTACACAACGTAATACCGCAGCTGGCTGCCCATCTAAATACAAAACGACATGTAATGCGGACTCATCATATTCATCGACATCGATATCAGCGGGAAACCCCTGTTCTTGAGTAAAAACTTGTTGGCGCAGGTTGAAAGCATCAGTAAGGAGTTCTGGGTTTGTGTACCCCATGCTATGTTTAATTTGCATTAGTTTTCCTGGTAGCTAGCGAATAAGAAACATAATTATATCGTGGAATGGCGAAAGAGTTAGGTGGGTTTTGTTGTCTTTTTGCACCAAATAAGAATGCAGGCATTTAAAGCCCACATTCTTGAAGGGAACTGAGCGGAAAATTATTTTTTATTGGTTTCTGCGTCATTTTCTGCTTTGAGTGATTCCGTTTTTTCTTTCATATCGGTTGCGACTTCGTCAGCTTTATTAATCGCATCCGTTTTAACTTCTTGGCTCAGTTCTGACGCATTTTGTTTTAACTCTTCAGCTTTATTTTGCGCATCTTTCGTTAATTCATCAGCTTTTTGTTCACCATCTTCTTTTAATTGCTGGGCTTTTTCTTCAGCTTGTTTAACGGTGTCACTTGGTTTGGATGAGTCATCACAACCTACGATAACTGTAACAATTCCCGCGAAAAGAAGTGAAGTGATGAGTTTTATATTCATAAACATATCCTTAGCACGATGCTGGTAAAAATGTTATTGAAGCTCGATATTGGCATAATCGCCAATGTGTATATTTAACTATAGTTGAAATTAAGTGAGTTATAAAATAATTAGGTAAAAAACTGAAATCGTTATATTTTTTTTGATTGTAAACTCAAGTGAATGCTTTTTTTTGGAAAGTCATCTCTTGTTCCATGTTATAGAGTTATAAAATATAGAAAACCAAGCTAAACTGTTCGAACTTATTATTAAATAAATAATGAAAACAAATGTATGGCTTAGATAACAAAGGAATAGCATTATGGCGTACTATTATTCGTTGATTATTTTAAAATTTATTATCGGTTTTGCCATTGTTATCACTCATATGAATCTATCGGGAAAAACGCAGCTTTCCCAAATGACTCCTATTGATTTTATTGGTAATTTTGTTTTAGGAGGTATTATTGGTGGGGTGATTTACAGTGATACTATCCCATTGTACCAGTATGTGACTATTTTAATTATTGGTGTTTTGTTTATAAGCTTTTTGAACTTTTTAACAAAAAGATTTAATTTTTTTCGTAATGTGGCCATTGGTAATCCCATACCTATCATTAAAAAAGGCCAATTTATAATGGAAAACATCTTAGAAAAAGCCAATAAGATAGACCTCATCAATATTTCATCTCGAATTCATGCACAAGGCATTCATTCCTTTCAAGAAATTTATTATGCACAAATAGAACCTGATGGGCAGCTAACCATTATTTGTGATGAAAAAAATATGCCATCAGTGATCCTGATAAAAGAAGGGGTTATTAGAAGCTATGGTTTGGAATCTATCGAAAGAGATGAAGCTTGGTTAATGCAGCAAATTGAATTACAAGATATTGAATCAATAAACGATATTTTCTTAGCTGAATTTTGGCGTGGTGAAGTCACGTTTATTTTGCGGGATGGTAAAATAAACCGCAAGGGAGCACAGCATCTGAAAGTTATAGCTTAAATGAATAGGTCGGTGAAATGCAGATAACATTTCACCGACAGAGACCTAATTATTGTTTTAAATCATCATAAAGCATTAATGAGGATTTATTATCTGGGTCACCAATATAACGAGGTTGAGGTTTAAATGCCTCATTAAACAGGCTTTTTTCGGGCTCAAACCCAGTATAGTTTAAACCTGCTAAATCAGACCACGCGTAGATAAAGTCCATGTTACTGAATGGTCGGGTTGTTTTATCATTCAAATCAAATTGATGAGTTGATAGCCAC
Organism: Providencia sp. PROV150; assembly: GCF_028481025.1. Taxonomy (NCBI): domain Bacteria; kingdom Pseudomonadati; phylum Pseudomonadota; class Gammaproteobacteria; order Enterobacterales; family Morganellaceae; genus Providencia; species Providencia sp. PROV150. The sequence continues at coordinate 159,864 of NZ_JAMPPJ010000012.1, forward strand.
TCAGGTGATTGCCAAACTAGGAAAGGCACATTATAAATGACCTTACTTGGCTTACCTTCACTACGCCCTAACATTTCATGAGGCGGGGTATCATAAACATCTTCACCATGGTCTGAGAAAAACACCAGAAAACCATTTTCTTTTGAAGAATCAAAGTCCTTGATTAATGTTGAAACAACATAATCGTTATAATGTTGTGCGTTATCATAAGCATTATAATCTTTCACTTCGTCATCATTTAGGTTAGCGGGAACCACGCTGTCTTTATCTTTGAAAATGGCTTTATCTTCTGGGTAGCGGAATTCATAGCGCATATGTGTTCCTAACAGATGGACAACGATAAATTTCTTTTCTGCTGGGTCTGCAAGCGCTTCTTTGAATGGTGCAAAAACCACGTCATCATAGATACGTGAGCTTTGAGCCATATCATTATTCAAATAATATTGCTTATCTGTTTGGCGAGAGAATGCCGTTAATAAGGTGTTGCGTTCAGTCATCGTCTGCTGGTTAGTGATCCAAAACGTTTTAAAGCCCGCTTGCTTCATCATGTTCATCATAGAAGGGCGCGAATTGAACAGTTCAGGCTCAGTTTGTGTCGCAAACGTCAGAATTTGTTGTAGTGCTTCAATAGTATAAGGTCGCGACGTCACAACATCATTGAATACGGATAAATTAGCAGGATAATCCCTTGCAAGTTCATCTAACTCAGGTGTCGTTGGGCGTGAATAGCCATATAGGCTCATTCTATCGCGGCTGGTGGACTCACCTATTACTAATACAAATGTGCGGGGTGTATCACCGTTTGCATCGACAAAGTTTTCTAATGGTGGAATTTTACTGTTGTCGCGGATTAATTCCTCCATGTTTGCTAGCTGGTTTTTATATAAAAAGTAACCACTCACAAACTGCCATGGCGCAGCGTAGGCGAGTTTACTATTTAAATATGATGCGACATTGGCCATTGGTCGGTCTTGTTTAATACCTTTGTTATAATAAGGAATACCGAACAAAATAACTAAAATTAACAATGAAATACCGATTCGCCCTGACTTTGGCAGTGTTACCGGTTTTAGACGTGTCCATAGAAAAATTGCGACTACAGTATAGGCGAGTATGACTCCTAAGACTTTGAAGCTAAAATATTGTTTAAGGAATTCGCCTGCTTCATTAGTATTGGTTTCAAACATCACAAACATGACACTTTGGGATATTTGATGCCCATAAACCACAAAGTAGGCGAGGGCAACTACCGAAGAAAGCCATAAAACAATACCAATTAGTCCCGCAACTAACTTAACTTTTTTAGGGAACAGTAGGGCAGGAACCAGCCAAAGAGAGCTATAGAGTAGTGAATCTCTTAGGCCAATAGAATTACTTTGTCCTGTTACGAGCACATATAGTTGTAATAGTGATGAAAAATACCAAAAGTAGATTAGTAACCAGAACAGTGAGGTCCAGCTAAATTTTTCCGAGTGTGTAGTGTTACTCATAGGTTTTTAAACTCTTGTTTTCTATTATTGTTAAATCGAATTGAAAAATAATTGAGAAATCGGTTTTTAGATATAAAGACGTAGTTTAAGTTCCAAAATATATTATCTATAAATAATATTTCCTTAATAATCATATAACCGTTTGTTTACTAGTGTTTTTTAAAAGCCGTTTTGTTCGCTTGGAATTGGGCAGCTATCGTGATATTCAATTATAGACGATGTTTTGCTAGCCATTGTTAAAATAGTAAAATGTCCAATTAGCATTTGTCATCGTCTTTACGCCATTGGTACTATCCTTTGATATATTTATGGTATATAAGAAAATTTGACGAATGCATTAATGAAGGGTGAGAGCAATACATGTTAGATAATTCATTTGTGGCTTTTTTAAAATCACCCCTATCAATCAGGGTGTTGCTTTCATTGCTAATTATTATTGATGGCGCAATGATTTTAAAGCCTGTATTAAGTGCTTATACCGACTACATTGATTGGCGCGAGTCAGGGCTAACACAGTGGTTAAAATCACTCGGCTTTATGAAGTTACTGGATATTCCTCGTTTTTTATTGGGAATTTCACTGATTTTCCTGTCGCTATTTATGGTTAACGGAGCCCGTATTGCTTGGGTGTTCTCCTTATTTTTACTTGGGATTATTTCATTTGTTGACCTGCGGTTAACACAAGAAAACATACATCAAGGTTATTTTTCCCTCTTTTTATTGGTTGCTTTGTGCCTTTTTTGGAAGTTGTATCATCACCATAGCTTAACCAGTGCCGGGTTTGTGGCAATAACCTGTATTATTGCATTATTGCTGTATTCCATTTTTGGTACTTTATATATTGGTGATGAATTTTCACCAGTGGTTAAAGACGGCACAACGGCCTTTTATTTTGCTTTAGTTTGCATGACAACGGTCGGGTTTGGTGACATTGTTCCGGTTACCGTGGATGCGCGTGTATTCACGGTGACGGTGATTATTTTAGGAATTACAATTTTTACCACTTCAGTGGTTTATATTGTTGGGGTGTTAGCGAAAGGTACGAAAGAAATCGTGCGTAAGAGGTTTTCTTATATGAAAAATCATTATGTGGTGATTGGTAGCACACCAATGGCTGTCAATGTCTATCAAGGGCTGAAAAAACGAGAGCTGCCGGTGGCTGTGATTTGCCAAGAAAACCATCGCAGTCATTATCCCGAAAAAGATAATATTGTGACCGGTGACCCAACCAGTTCCGAATTGCTCGCCGCTGCTAATGTTAAACACGCAAAGTGTGTGTTAGTGATGACAGATAGCGATTCGCTCAGTACTTTCGCTTTATTGGGAGTGAAAGAACAAGCAGGGGAAGGTGGCTCGGTAAAAACCGTGGTGCTAATTAACCAAGAAAGCAATATGGATAAAGTTCGCTTACTTAAACCTGATATGTTGTTTTCATTATCTACGCTAGGTTCAGAGGTTTTGATGCAAGTGCTTTGCGGTGAAGCAATATCGAGCGACTCTATTAGTGATATGCTGTTGAACAAAGTTGCAAAAAGCTAACCTTAAAATAAAAATAACGGGAATTGTGCTTCATGCTAAGTGCTCAACAAGTGAGTTGCCATCGGCAAAATAGGGTGTTATTCCATCAACTTGATTTTATAGTGCAACCTAGTGAAATCTTGCAAGTTGAAGGGCCAAATGGAGCGGGGAAAACAACCTTGCTACGAATGATGGCTGGGTTATTAAAACCTGATGAAGGGGCTGTCTGTTGGAATAATCAATCGATTGATAAACTAAAAGAAGAATTTACTCGTCATTTACTTTATTTAGGCCACAAACCAGCGGTTAAATCATTATTAACACCTTATGAAAACCTCAAATTTTATTACCAAATGCACCATAAAGGGCATGAAGGTGAGCGTATTTGGTCTGCTTTAGAGGAAGTTTCGTTAATTGGTTATGAAGATATTCCTGTTAGCCAACTTTCTGCTGGGCAACAACGGCGTGTTAATTTAGCGAGGTTATGGCTAAGCGAAGCTCCTTTGTGGATACTTGATGAGCCTTTTACCGCAATTGACGTGGCGGGGGTTGCTCGTTTAACAGAACGTTTTCATCAGCATGCAGAGCAAGGGGGGATTATTTTGTTTACCTCCCACCAAGCGATGTCAGGGCAATTTGGTTCACTAAAACTGACGGGTGGGGTTGAATCATGTTTTGGTTATTAATTAAAAGAGAGCTCAAAATTGCGTTTCGAGGTTTTTCTGAGCTCGTTAATCCGCTATGGTTTTTCTTAATTGTTATCACACTATTTCCCCTGAGTATTGGCCCTGAACCTCAATTATTAGCGCGCATTGCTGTTGGGGTGTTTTGGGTTGCGGCCATTTTGTCTTCACTATTATCACTAGAGCGTTTATTTAAGGATGACTACCTTGATGGCTCCCTTGAGCAACTGTTACTCGCACCGCATCCTTTATTTATCACTGTATTTGCGAAGGTGATTGCCCATTGGTTAGTTACAGGGCTGCCCTTGATCTTATTATCCCCTGTTGCGGCATTAATGTTGTCTTTTAGCGCAGACACACTATTTGTATTAGCAGGGACATTATTATTGGGCACACCTGTATTGAGTTTTATTGGGGCGATTGGTGCAGCATTAACCGTTTCCTTAAAAAAAGGCGGTGTCTTGGTGAGCTTGCTTGTTTTACCGCTGTATATTCCTGTGTTGATTTATGCAACAGGTACGATGGAAGCCCACAGTTTTAAAATGCCTCTCGATGGTTATTTTGCCATTCTTGCCGCGTTATTTGCCGCCAGCATCACCTTTTCGCCACTCGCTATTGCAGCTGCATTGAAGCTTAATATTAGCAATAGCTAATTATTTTTCTCTCGTCAAAATAGATAACAAGAGCAAATTAATTTTTGCCTTGTTATCTATTGTCGATTCAGAATTGAAATATAATAATTACTTATACATTTAACGGGTGTTTTTTCTTAAGATTTCATTTTATTCAACTAGTTAATGGGCTTTATTTGTGTTTTTGATACAAATAAAGGTAAGTTTTATAAAAAATCGCATTGAACTCAAATAATTTATTTCAATTGCTACCGTTTTATATTGTTTATTACAAAAAATATTTTTATGTTAAATTATAATTATAATTATAATTATAATTATAATCATAATCATAATCATAATATATGAAGTTAGATGAGTTATAAAAAAGCTTAAATGAGTGTGATTGTAATTTGACTTAAGGTGTGTGAAGTTTCGTATATTACTTTATCTCAAACCAATACAATTAATAATTCTAATGATTTTAAAACGTAATTTTAGCTATAGATCGATTTTGCTTACCTTTTGTCTCCCTATGGTAGCCAAGCGGGCGGTGGTTCACTGAGTCTCAATGCCAGCAAAACCGAGATGCACAGCGATTACCAATCGGTGGATAAACAAACTGGCATCAATGCAGGCAAAGCCAGCAACACCACTCATACAGCGGTATCGGAAGGTGAGATTGTTATTTGCGATAAGGCAAATCAGAAACAAGATGTTACTGATTTAAGTCGATATACAGACAATGCCCATGAGAAGCTGAATATGATTTTTGATAAAGAAAAAGAACAGAAACGGATACCCATCTAAATGGGCTAAAATTGAATGGCTAATAAAGAATAAGAGTAAAAAATAGTTTATTATTTAATGATAAACATCTTTAAATTATATTAAATAATCTAGGTTCATCAATGCTGATAATATTCAGGAATAAAAATCCAATGTATAATAAAAAGCTAAAAGTGGTTTATATATCGTATGATTTTTTAAAGTTAATATAGCGAGTTTGTTTTTACTATTTATTATGAATCATATTTTTATGCTTTATTGTGATAAAATGTTAAATTGGTTTATTGTTCTTAAATGAAAGTAATCAAATGCCAAATAATACTAAATAATTAATGGACAAAAGGTGACTTATTATCTAGTGTATTGTTCCAATATGTTAGTTTAGGAAAAAATCACAAAAGGTAGCATATAATGTCGAATATTTTATCATTAGATAGTGATAATTTCTCGAGTACACTTTACCCCCTAGAGCAAGATGAGCAACAAACTGTAGTTGTTTATTTTTCGGCTTCTTGGTGTTTACCGTGTAAAAATATGTATCCTATTTTTACTAAGCTTTCTGAGTGTTTTCAAGAAAATAACATCGATTTTGGTATTGTTGATATTGCTCAATCGCCCACTTTAGCTCCTCGATATGGTATAAAATCAGTGCCGACAATTGCGGTTTTCCAAGATACTCGGTTAATCGATATTATTGCAGGAGAAGTACCATTTAATAGGGCATTAATGGTATTGGAGAAAACGCTCGGTAAGCGTTAATATTCAGCGAATATATTTAATAATAATGATAAGACATTCATAATGTTAATACTGATATTAGAAGGGCTATTGATAGGCTGTCTACTAGGTTTAACGGGAGCGGGAGGTGGAATTCTTGCTGTTCCTGCTTTAATGGCAAGCCAAAATTGGAGTGTAGCATTAGCAGCACCTGTAGGGCTTTTAGCTATTACAATAGCGGCTTTTATTAGTGTTATTCAAGGGCTTATAAAAAAGAATATTCGCTATAAAGCAGCTATTTGGATAGCGCTATTGAGTATTCCTTCTGCTAAGTATGGTATTTACCTTGCCCATATTGTTCCTCCAGTTTGGTTAACGCTTATTTTTAGCCTTGTTATGCTTTATGTCGGGGGACGTATATTTTTCAATCGGGGTGATGAGCAAAATGATGCACATTGTTTAATTAATACAGAAACTGGGAAATTTATTTGGAACACTAAAACAGCGTTAATCTTTGGGGGAATTGGTGTCATTACAGGATTACTTACTGGCATGTTAGGTGTCGGTGGTGGTTTTATTATTGTTCCTGCATTGCGAAAATTCACTAATTTGAATATGAAGAGTATTATCGCAACATCATTAATGGTTATCTTCTGTATTGGTAGTATTAGTATTTTTATTAATGTCTGGAATGGGTTTCAATATCCTAAAGAAATTAGCATCGTTTTCATTGCTTCATGTGTTGTTGGCTTATTAATTGGTCGATTAATAATGCATTATATTTCTAATAAAGCCATTCAAATACTATTTTCAAGTGCTGTTATCTTTGTTGCCTTAGGGTTGATTTCATCAGTATTGATTGAATTTAATGTCATTTGAAATAGGTTTTAAATATCACTTATTAAATAAATTTTTATAATTCATGCAGTGTGTCACTATTTTGAATGTTCAATCATTTATTCTTCTTTAAAAAAGTAAATTTGATTTATCTTCAAGCTCAAAAAGGTATAATGAACCATCGCATTTTTCTACCCTGATAATAGTGAAATGGATTGCTAATATACTCTTCTGGGTAATCATTAAAGGTTGACTAGTATAATTATGACAAAACAAGATAGCTCAACAACGATAATTGATATAGCTAAACGTGCTAATGTAACTGATATTACAGTCTCTAGAGCATTTAATCATCCTGAGATGGTAAAGAAGGAAACTCGAGATAAAATATTAGCGATAGCACAAGAGCTCAATTATGTGCCAAATCTTTTTGCACGTAATCTGAAAAACAAAAATAGCCGCATAATAGGTGTGGTTACTGATAGCACATTTAACCCATTTTATATCGTACTGATTCAAACTGTCTCACGCTTAGCGAAAGAAAAAGGCTATCAAGTCATGATTTTTGATTCAGATAGTGATGAAAAAGCAGAAAAAACAGCAATCGAAACTTTAGTCAGCTACAAAGCGAGTGGGATCCTACTATCGCCAGTTCGTGATGATAAAGACTATCAACCAAGTTACTTATCATTAATTGATCAACATAATGTGCCTTTAGTTTTTGTTGACCGTTCAATTTATGGTTATCAAAATAAGTATTCAGGGCTGTTTTTGAAAAACTTTGAAATTGGCGCTTTAACAGGAAAATTTCTTAACCAGCAGAATAGTGAAAACACACTGATTGTTTCAGGGCCAGAAGGATCTGAAATTAGTTTGTCTCGTTTAGCGGGTATATATGAAAATTTTCCAAATAGAAAAAATATTAATGTCTTATACAGCAGTTATATGTTTAATAAGAATGATGAAGATTATCTAAGAAAAAAAGTTCAAGAGCTTTATACACCAAATATGTATATTGTTGGGTTGAATGGAATTATCACGGCAGGGATGTATAAAATTATTTTAGAGCTAGGCCTTTCTTGCCGTTATTTTTCTGTAGATTTACCACCCTATGCAGATACTTACCATTTATCTATTTCTGGTGTACACCACGATTCAGTATATCTTGGTGAATTAACAACTGAGTTATTGTTTTCTGAAATAGAGCGAGACTCACATAAAGATCATAAAACAAAACAAATATTTGTTGATGGGAAACTTGTTGTTTATTAATAAGAGTTAGAAAGAAAATCCGTTATGATTTATATACTCTAAAGAATTCGAGTCATATATGAACACAGTCAACACCCATGCAACTTGAAGTATGGCAATTATAGATAGGCAGGTAATGATACCTGCCTATCTTAATGGCGATGAGGTATTATTAATTTAGCGTTTCATTGAGCTAATTAAGGTAGCGCCCCAAATAATTAAACCTTTTACAATATATTGAACATAAGGTGAAATACCTAATAAATTTAAACCATTATTAAGTACGCCTAAGATCATTGCGCCAATCAGTGTGCCAATGATCATACCACGGCCTCCTGCAATTGAAGCGCCGCCGAGTACGACCGCAGCAATAGCATCTAACTCAAATCCTACCCCTGCATTGGGTTGCCCACTCATTACTCGAGAGGTAAATATTAACCCAGCGAATGCAGCAGTAAAACCGCTAATGACGTAAACTAACATTTTATAACGTTCAACGCGGATACCACTCAGGCGTGCAGCTTCTTCATTACCGCCAATGGCGTAAATATAACGGCCAAAAGAGACATGATTTAGTACAACATAGAAAATAAGATAAAGGCCAAGCATTAATAAAATAGGAACTTGAATTCCCATTAATTCTTCGCGTCCCCAAAAAGCAAATTCTTGAGGTAATCCTGACACTGGGTAGCCACCGGTATAAATTAAGGCTAGCCCTTTAGCAATAATCATGGCGCCTAAAGTGACAATGATTGGTGGCATTTTACCATAAGCGGCTAAAATTCCATTAATGAAGCCAAAAGCAACACCGGATAATAAGCCCAGAGCAATTGCGGCGTAAGGGTCCATTCCATAATATTTCATTAAGCCAGCCATCAAGGTTCCAGAAAGCGCCATAACAGCACCAACGGACAAGTCAATTCCACCTGTTAAGATAGCAAATGTCATACCAATAGCGATGATGGCATTAATAGAAACCTGACGAGCAATGGTCGAAAGGTTATTTACAGTTAAAAAATGTTCATTAAAAATGGACATGCAGACAAATAAAAGAATTAAACCAACAAGTGGTAAAAATGCAGGTATTTTTGTTAGCTTAGAAAAACTAAATTTATTTTTAGTTAATGGAATTGCACTTTGATTAGACATAGTCGTTATCCTATATAATATTGCCGGCCGCATGTACCATGATCTGAGTTGAGTTTATTTCGTCTCCAGTTAACTCAGCAGCAATTTCACCATCTCGAAAAACCAAAACTCTATCACTGACACCAATAACTTCTGGTAGCTCCGATGAAATCATAATAATGGAAATTCCTTTTTCAGTTAGAGAGCGCATTAACTGATAAATTTCTGATTTTGCCCCAACATCAATACCTCGAGTGGGTTCGTCGAAAATAAGAATTTTGGCTTGTTTATTTAGCCAGCGAGCAATAACAACCTTTTGCTGATTTCCACCACTTAAAGTAGAAACCGGGGTGTGAGGTTCTGGTGTTTTAACTTTTACTTGGGAAATTAAATCAATAGATAAAGTGAGTTCTTTTTTATTTTGAATTAAAAATAATTTTTGAGCATGATTGTTTAACCATATATTTTCTTTAACGGAGAAGGGCAGTACAAGGCCTTGAGTTTTTCGGCTTTCTGGTAATAAACCGATACCTAATTGCAATGCAGCCGCAGCCGATTTAACTTTAACTTCTTTGCCTTCTAAAATAACTTTCTTCTTATATGCTTTATCAGCACCGATCATGGCAAGAATAGTTTCTGTGCGGCCCGATCCCACCAACCCCGCAAGTCCCAAAATCTCACCTTTCTTTAATTGAAGGTGGTTAGTTGGGCTATATGAGAAACGCTGAACTTCTGCATCTAAGATGACTTCTTGCTCGTTGAATTGGCGTTTATGAGGATAAATATTCTCAACTTCACGGCCAACCATCATTTCGATAATAACGTCTAAATCTGTTTCATCGACTTTACGCGACCCTATATATTGTCCGTCACGTAGTACACTGATGGTGTCGCAGATTTCATAAATTTCTTCTAAATGGTGGGAAATAAAAAACATTCCAACCCCTTTAGCTTTTAAATCACGCATTACATCGAATAAATGGTTTGCTTCATTGGGGGTTAATGTCGCAGTTGGCTCATCTAACACTAAAATTTTAGCATCCAAAGACAGAGCCTTTGCGATTTCAACAAACTGTTGCTCTGCGATACTTAAATGGCTAATAGGTTCATCAATATTGATATTTACACCCAGCTCAGCTAGGATTTCCTGCGATTTTTTTCGCATTAATTTTCTATCTAATAAACCAAACTTATTTTTTAACTCTCGATTTAAAAATATATTTTCAAAAGCGTTTAAATAAGGAATAAGAGAAAATTCTTGGAAAATAATACCTACGCCAGCTTTGATGGCATCTCTGTAGTTATGAAAGGTGTGTTCTTTGCCTTCAATCAGAATTTGTCCGCTATCAGGTTTATGTATTCCACATAACACTTTCATTAGCGTTGATTTACCTGCGCCGTTTTCACCTAATAATGCGTGAACCTCCCCTTTTTCTAGGGAGAGATTAATATTATCTAACGCCTTAACCCCAGGGAAAGTTTTACTGACATCTTTTAATGCTAATAATTGCATCATATTGCTTCCCTATATTTCTCAACTGCTTAAAAATGGGTAACAAAGCCATTTGGAATTTTTATTCCAATATGCATTTAATAATTAATATTTATGAAAATGTATTGCACCGAACATCAGAAATACAGGTGCAATACATTGGTTATTGATAACTAACTATTACCAGTGAAAATCTTTAGCATTGGTTTTGTCGATCAATTTAACATCAATTGGGACTTCTTTAGGGACATTGGCACCCCAGTATTTTGCTAAGCCCATAGCTAAACCAATACGAACTTGGTCACGAGGGAATTGCGCTGAAGTAGCAATAAATGGAGAGTTACCTTTGGCAATTTCAGCAACCGCTTCAGGAGAACCGTCAACACTCACTAATTTGACATCACGACCAGAGGACTCAATCGCTGCTAACGCACCTAAAGAGCCGACATCGTTAACACTGAAAATCCCATTGAGTGTTGGATTTGCTTGCAACATATTTTCTGTAACGTTCATTGCAGTATCACGTTCTTGTTTACCGTTCAATTTAGTTACGATTTTGATATTTGGATATTCTTTCATCGCCGCTTCAAAACCGCGAACACGCTCAAGAATTGGCACAACAGGAATACCATCTAAAATTGCCACTTCGCCTTTGCCGCCTAGTGCTTCACCTAAACGTTTACCTGCCATTAAGCCAGCATCATAGTTTTTAGAACCAACGAAAGAGTCAATTGGGCCATTTGCTTGAGCATCAATGGCGATAACTACAACTCCCGCTTTTTTCGCTGCCAGTACAGCCGTTTCTGCACCAACGCTATCTGCCGGGTTTATTAACAGAATATCGATTTTTTTCTGTAACATATCTTCGATATCACTGGTTTGTTTTGATACATCATGAGCCGCATCAGAAATGTATAGTTGTGCGCCCATATCACCCGTTGCGCTCTCTAAGGCTTCCTTCATGGTGACAAAATATTCATTGTTTAATTCTTGAAATGACATACCCACTGAAACTGGCTTAGCGGTAGCGTTAAATGCCATACCTAAAGTCAGTACACTTGCAGCGACAGCTAACTTTTTAAATTTACTCAGCATAAGATGTTCTCCTAAAAGAGCGTTTAATTATATGTAGGGTTTTTACTTATTTAGTGTTTATTTGAATTATCAATTATTACTGCCAGTTAAAACATGTTTATGGCTTGATGACGACTTTAATTGAGTCTGCCGATTTCGCCATGACAAAGGCTTCTTCCCAATCATCGATGGAATAGAAGTGAGTAACGATATCATCAGCACTAACTAAGCCACGGCTAAATAGGTCAATAGCGACTTCATAACTATATGGCCCTAAGTGAGCACCGCGGATATCGAGTTCTTTGCGGTCACCAATGATTGACCAGTCAACTGTTGTTTCTTTACCAAACACGCTGAATTCCACGAAACGGCCAAGTTTGCGGATCATTTCTAGCCCTTGAGTAACACCGATTGGTGCACCCGTTGCTTCAATATAAACGTCACAGCCATAGCCTTCAGTCATATCTTTGACTAATTTAATCGCATCTTCTTTCAGTGGATTGATAACGACATCTGCACCAAATTTTTTTGCTAATTCAAGGCGCTCATCAATCGCATCAATGACAACCAGTTTTTTCGGCGTTTTTAATTTTGCGACTTGGATCATGCACAGCCCTAGTGGGCCTGCACCTGCAATGACGACGACGTCATTTAAATCAATATCACCACGGCGTACAGTGTGGATAGCACAAGCCATTGGCTCAATTAATGCGGCATCTTTATCAGATAGTTCATCAGGGATTTTATGAATAATGGCGCGTTCTGAAAAACGCATATATTCAGCCATACCACCGTCGGCAACTTCTTTTTGGAAACCGTAAATATCATGGGTTTCACACATCCAGTATTTGCCAGACTTACAGAAACGGCACTCCCAGCAAGGGACTATCTGTTCCGCTAAGATGCGGTCGCCGATTTTCAGTTTGAATTTTTCAGCGGAGCCTTCACCGAGCTCTGCAACGCGGCCATAAAACTCATGGCCAGGAACTACTGGGGCTTTGATCCATGGGTCATCTCCCCAAAACATTTGAGCACCATCGTTGGCTTTACAGTCGCCAGCACAGATCCCGCACCCATCAACTTTGATGACAACTTCTCTAAATCCTGGCGTTGGTCTTTTAATATTTTCAAAGCGATAATCATGTGGGCCATGACAAACAACTGCTTTCATTTTTTCAGGTAGGTTACTCATGTTCTAAGACCTCTTTCTAGTTGTTAACCCTAATGTTGACGTCAACATTAAGCGTTTTTTTATAACGCATTTGCTTTAGTTTTTTAACGCTTAACTATCAATATTGATATGTATGTAAGAAAAATGGTTGTTTAGTGTTATAGATAAAATAAATTTTTTTTAATATGACGACGTCGTCATTTTTGAAAGTCAGTATCTTAAAAACTAAAATTTGTGATTTAAGCCCTAATTTTAGTCACTTAATTGAGTACTTTCATTGGGAAATGAGACTGCCGAAACTGACTTTGTAACATGATGAAAATCATAATAAAAATCTTAATTCATTCCTTATTTTGTTTTTTTAAGAAATGAATATGAAGCCGAGTATAATTATTTTAACTATTTTCAGAAGTGGATATTTCATGCAAAAACATTTCAGCTCACATTTTTGAATGAAAACAAATTTAAACTACATTTAATAAAGAGATATTGAATGGCCAATAGGACATTATTTTTAATTTATAAAATTTAATTTAAAAAATTACATAGAGTAATGAGTCATTTTGATACGCTGCCATAATATTTTCTTTGCAGATATACCTATAGGTATTAAAAAATAGCTTTATACCTTGTAATTGTATTTTACCAATTAAGCAAAGTATAAAGCTAAATAGAGCCAAAGTTTAACTTCATTTTGTCAATAAAATCATTTTGTTATATTCTAAAGAGGAGGAGGAAACCTCACACCCTAGTGTTAGACAATCATTGGTGCAATGATAAAACCGAAGGCGACACCTGCAATAATTCCACCTAGCCCTGGTAGCATAAAGGGGTGATTTAAAATATATTTTCCAACCCGAGTAGACCCTGTAGAGTCGAATTCAATGGCTGCTAATGATGTTGGGTAAGTGGGTAAGACAAATACCCCGGTGACGGCGACAAAAGAGGCCAATATTGCCCATGTCGGGACATCTAAGGCAATGGCTAATGGAATAATTAACGGTGTTGTGGCACCTTGTGAATATAGCAAGGCACAGGTTAAGAACAGCACTAAAGCCAATAAAATAGGGTATGCAGATAACACATCTCCCGCGATGGCCTTGATTTGGTCCATATGGGCATCAACAAAAGTAGTGCCTAATGTCACAATTCCGAGAATCACCGCAAGAGAACTCATTCCTGAACGGAATGTTGGTGCCAATACAATGGAATCCGGTGATGTTTTACAGAAAACTACCATCAAACATGCTGCACTTAGCATACAAATGATGATGATATCCCGTGTCCCCATCGGCTTACCGATATCAAAACCAGGACGTAATTGTGGGAATGCAGCGAGGATCACGATAGCAATAGTGGCAATAATGAATAGAACAACAGAGAATTTTTCTCTCGTTGTGCTCTCGCCTTTTTTCTCTTCGTACTTATGCACTAAGCCTTTTTGCAAACGGTCTAGATAGACCTCATCGTTTTCAAGTTCGCAACCTTGACGTGATGCAATAAAAGCGGCAACCATGGCAGCAACAAAAGAGGCGGGTAAACATACTGACATGACAACGATAAAAGTGATGCCGTTACCTTCCATAATTGTCAACATCGCTGCCATTGCTGCACTGATTGGGGAGCCAGAAATAGCAATTTGTGAGGCAACCACTGAGCCTGCTAATGTTCTTGATGGTCGAATACCCGAATCTTTTGCAATTTCCGCTATCACAGGCAGCATAGAAAACACAATGAAACCTGTACCAGCCATGATAGTCATCACCCAAGTGGTGATTGGTGCGATTATATTTAAATACTTAGGATTTTTACGCATAAATTTACTGGCTAGGCGTACTAGATAATCCATCCCACCAGCAGCTTGTAATGCAGAAGCTGCTACCACGACCGTCATAATAATTAAAATAACATCAACAGGGGGTGATCCAATGGGTAAACCAAACCCGATGGTTAATACAGCTAATCCTAATCCACCACAGAGTCCTATACCTATTCCGCCCATGCGAATGCCAAAGAATATTGCACCTAATACAACAATGATTTCTAGCCAAACCATAATCGTCTCCAATAGACAATATATTGTCATTAGTAATATTGAAAAATTAATTTTTGATAATTGATATAAGTTAAATATTTTTATTTATCATTAAATTTTGTTTTCCGACTCTGTTTTCATACCAGTGAATACTTGCTCTGACTAATGAGCTGGTTGAGTCGATATATTTATCTGGATAATTATTTATTTCATTTGCAAGAATGACGGGGACTTCGGTACAGCCAAGAACAATAACTTCAGCTCCTCGAGAAAATAATGTCTCAGCTTGTTTTTTCATAATGGACTCAGCCATTTTTTTATTTCCTGACTTTAATAAATAAATGCTTTCCATTACATTTTCTTGGCTTTTTTTATCAGGAGTAATGCAATTTAAATAATTTCTCTCTATTTTTTTTTGGTATAACCCCATATACATGGTGGCATTTGTTGCAAGTAATCCGATATTTTTTTTCTTAGTTACTAGTACTTCTTTCATTGTCGTTTCAACGATACTTAGCATATCGACGTGGCAAACCTCTTTCAGTTCACTAAACCAAAAATGTGCGGTATTACAAGGTATAACAATGCATTCGGCACCTGCATTTTCTAGCTTTCTCAAATAGTCAGTCATTAAAGGTAGAGGAGATTCACCATGGTTTAATAGTGCGTCCGTTCGGTCTGGTATATCAGGAATAGATGATATAATTAAAGGAATATGCTCTTGGTCTCTATTTACCACGGTATAATTTACGAATTTATTAAATAAATCGACAGTAGCGGCAGGCCCCATACCACCTAATACACCAATTAAGCCTTTCATTTTAATACCCCTGCATTTCATTAGTCTTTTTATAAAATAAAAAACAATAAGCACTTATCTTTATTAATTTATTTAACATATACTTTAATGTTAAAATGGTTATTAACTTATTTATAACTGCCTAGCCTGTGGTTAATATTTATCAATGTTTATCTAAAATGAGAAATGCAAGTAAGTATGGTTTGATGCAAGATATGCATTAAGAGTTTTTATTCAAAATAAAAGCATTTTTATAAATGGCTCTGAAAGCCTGAATAGACTGGGCTCTATGGATTAAAAAAATCAAATGAAATTAATTTTTGATTTTTGTTAATGTTTTAAATGGTAGGTCTATGCATAATACAAATAACGCCACTACAAATTTAGTTTGATTATTTAACCAGTCATTAACTTAAAATATCAATAAAAATACTTTTGATTTTTTATATTTTAACAGCAAGTCAATTTAAGGCTTAATAAGATGAAAAATATAGAAACAAAATGGCTATATGATTTTTTAACACTAGAATCGTGCCGACATTTTTCTCATGCAGCAGAACAGCGAAGTATTTCTCAGCCCGCATTTAGCCGTCGTATTAAAGCTTTAGAGGAAGCTATTGGCGTTGAATTATTTGATAGAACGACGTCCCCTTTACAGTTGTCTGAAGAGGGCAAAATTTTTCATTCTCAAGCGCGTAGTTTATTACAACAACTGGAATGTAACTTAAATGAATTATCCGGCCATAATGTATTGAGCCTACCGAATATTAAAATTGCTGCTGCTCATTCGTTGTCGTTAACATTGCTCCCAAAATTAGTTCACGGGCTGTCTGGTTACGGTGGAGAATTTGTTTACCATGTTGAGGCTATTGATGTCGTACAAGTTGTGAACACATTGAGAGAAGGGAAAAGTGATTTTATTATCTCATTTTATGATGAAGATTTAATGCAATCACCATTTTCCTCATTGAATGTATTTGAATCTGAATTATACCCAATTTGTGCAGCGGATGAGCAGGGTAAGCCGCTATTTGACATCTATCAACCTCAAGTGCCGCTGCTGAATTATACCAGTGCTTCATATATGGGAAGATTAGTTAATCGTCGGTTAAGTGAGTTTGGTGCGATCAATTCAAAAACACTTTTTATGTCATCAATGAGTGAGTTACTAAAAAATATGGCTTTGGATGGCCATGGTATAGCATGGTTACCCATTTATTCTGTAGTGAATGAATTGAAAGAAAAAAAACTCGTTTGTTTGGATACACCTGAATTAACGATACCTATCCAAGCGTATATTTACCGCATGGATACACGACTAAATAAAACTGCAGAGGATTTTTGGCGTATTTTGAAAAAAAATATTCCAGAGGATTTACGGAATTTATAGTGGGGAAAGGTAATTTATAAGTAAATAACCTGCGAATATAAGCAGGTTATTTAAGTAATTCGCCTTTTATTTAGCGGAAATATAACACCTTAAAAGTGAGAAAATTAATGATCTAGAGAAACAGAATGCACATATTCCAACTGTTTTAAAGAACAGTAAAATTCAGGTAAAGTGATTTTTTGGCGTACTAATAGCTTTAAATTTACCTCGACGCGCTCTTTCTTGATATCTCTGATAGTGAGATTCTCAATTAAGTCCTTATGGTTTTTTAGATACTCAATAAGTAAAGGTACACCTTTTTCATGAGTAAATAGCATACGAACTTTAATTTTTCCTAGTTTTTGGTTTTTCATCTGAAATAATGCAACTTGGGGGCTGAGTTGTATTGCTAAGAAAAAAAGAACTGTAACTATGACCGCATGCCAGTAGAACCCGGAACCGCATGCAATTCCAACACCGGCAGATGCCCAAACAATGGCTGCGGTTGTTAGGCCTGAAATTGCATCATCACGTCGATGTAATATAACGCCAGCACCTAGAAAGCCTACTCCACTAATTATTTGTGCAGCTAATCTCATTGGGTCGCTACGTATATTGTCAGAGATATTGGCGTAATACTCCGCTGACTGAATAGAAACTATGGTTAATAAACAGCTAGCAACGGCAATAATGACACAAGTTTTAAAACCAACAGGCTTTCCCTTTGATTCACGTTCTAGGCCAATTAAGCCGCCTAAAACAAAGGCGGCCAGCAGTTTAGAAATACTTGATAGTGATAAAGGGCCAATGGTGTCGACAAACTGTATAAATAAATCCATGGCTTGCTCCTGACGTAGCCTTAGCCTTTCCTCGATTTTTACTGTGTATACTCGTAATCCTTCAAGTTGCAGTGGTGTTGACTACGCTCAGCTAGCCGAGTCACATAGTTTATTTATGTTCCCCATCTATCTTCGCTTGTCGCCTACCTGCAACTCAAATTATTTGGGTATAGCAACGTTATTTACTACTTTTTCACCTTCGTTATTTTTCTTTTTAGATACGTCGTCTTTAAAGAAGAAGATAAAGAAAACGGTGACAACAGCGGCGACGATAGCCGGGTAATGCCAGAATGTTCCCCATTGTGGCAATGCTGCGCTACCTGTCTCTGTGACAGTTGAATTAAAGATTTCACCACAAATTGTTGAAGCAAATAATAAGCCAAAGCCATTTGAAACAATAAAGCGTAAACCCTGAGCTTGCGCTCTGATCTCAGGTTTGGCTTTACGGTCAACGTAGATATCACCTGCTGTAAAGAAGAAGTCCCAGCATAATCCTTGAAGCATCAACCCTATAATAATGAAGTAAAAACCGGAATCTACTGCGGCATAGGAGAATAGCATTGAGCGAATAATCCAACTTACCGCGCCAAGAAGTAAGGTAATTTTGAAACCGAACTTCATTAAGAAGAAGGACAGAACGAACATAAATAGGACTTCACATGCAATACCAATTTGCATGATAGATGCCGCATTATCGAATCCCAGTGTTTTAATAAATACAGGAATATAAGCGGAGTAAGCTGTTTTCGGTATCATTAATACAAAGATGCTAAACATTAAGATAGCGAAATAGCGGTCTTTGAATAATGAAAGTGCATCTAAGCATAGAATATCTCTAGCGGAGAAAGGTTTACCTTTCGCTTTTGGCGGTGTATTTGGCAAAGTAAAGCAGTAAAAGCCTAATAATACAGCAACAGCTGATGCGATATACCAAGTCATGGTACTACCTGAAAAGCCCATTTCTCCTAATATAAATCCGATAGCCATAAAACCGAATGTGCCAAATACACGAATAATAGGGAAATATTTCACGCCATTAATATGAGAGAAGCTGATGCTATTAGAGAGTGCAGTTGTTGGATAAAACAGTAGCCCAATAATGAAAATCATAAACAGGGTCATACCGCTATTTTGTGCCTCAATAAATTGAGGAACACATAGAATAACGGCCGCATTAATTAAATGCAGTGTTCCCATTACCTTTTGTGAGGCAAAGAAGCGGTCTGCAACCATACCAATAAATAAAGGAGAAATAATGGTTGCCACACCTAATAAAGCGTAGGCATTACCAATAATATTTGCCATCCCATAAGTACTTAACACGAGTCCCATTGTCATATTCCATGCCCCTTGCATGAAATATTGCACAAACATCATAATGAGTAAGCGAGAGGTTATTTTCATATCCATGATTAGTTTTCCTCTTAATGTGCTTCTAGCGTTAATCCGTCATAAGCAACACGGATATTATAAGGTGCACAAATCGCTTCTAATTCTTCATGAAGTAATTTGCCACTATGGGAAATATGTGAAACAGCAATTTGAGTTTCTGAATGCAGACAGCCTTGTTGTTGCAGTTTTTCTTTGGCTGCAAATACAGTTTCTAAGCTCATGTGGTTATCTGTACAGTTTTTCCCATTGAGTCCGTAAGTGCATTCAAATACGACAATATCAAGCTGTTTATTTTCCAACCATTTCCATGTTAATTCAGGGAACCAACCTGAATCATGTCCATAAAAAATAGCTTTCCCAGCTTTTTCAATGTGATAGACGTAGCACAATTCCCATTTAGCATGGTTTGCGAGTAATGGCGTAATTTTATAACCATTTCTTTCTACAGTGACAAAAGGGATTAAGCAGTGGAAATCGAAACGTTCTTTGCTATAGCCAGGCAGAACATCAAGGCAGCCATTAATTGCTCGGTCATTACCAAAAATATGTAATGGATGGTAAATTTCAAAACCATAACCTTCCATGCGGCTAAATAAATCACCGACATTAAAATGGTCAGGGTGAGTATGGGTAAATAGCAGGCTTTCAAACTTGGTTGCATCCATTCCATCACGCATTAACTGATAGCTAAATGTCGGGGAAACATCGATCAGCATAAGATCATCTACAATAGCGGAAGAATGGGTTCTAATATCTTTCCCCCCGAGCTCTCTTGCTCTCTGGCAGTGCTCACAACGGCAGAAAGGATTTGGTATACCTTCAGAAGCCGCGGTGCCTAAGAAGTGAATTTTCATAATAATTACCTATATTTTATTGTTTTATATGTATTTTTTTTAACCCTGATGTTGGCATTCAAATAAAAAACAAAGATATTTGAACGTTCCAATAATAATATTGGGGATTACTTTTGCCAATAAATGTTATTTTGATCAGTGATCTCATTCAAAGAATATTTTCAATGATATTGATTTTATTGATTTTTATTTTTACATTGGAAAATGGCAATAAAAAAAGTATTTATATTACTATCTTGCTTTATAAAAGAATTAATCATGGAACGTTCAAAGTAATTATCAGTAGTCGCGATAAATAATTCAGGTATGCTATTGGTAGCAACAACCAAGGTGAAAAAAACAGATGGCAACAATCAAAGATATCGCAAAATTAGCAGGTGTTTCTCATGGGACTGTTTCTAACGTATTGAATAAAAGGGGGAATGTGAGCGTTGAGAAAATTGAAGCAGTCTATAAAGCCGCCAAGCAAATGGGGTATCAGTTAAATACACAAGCTCAATTATTGAGAACCAATAAGAGCCAGAAGATAGCAATACTATTACCACAATTGGTGTCTGATAAGTATGCAATATTTTTTAATTCATTTAGGCAATCTATGGCTCAGTATCCAGAGATAACTTATGATCTATTCTTGACGGATGATCTGGAAACGACAGAACTAGATGCATTACAAAAAATTGCGGCAGGTGGTTATAGGCAAGTAGTGGCAGTCAGTTGTTTGCAGGATGCCACTATCTATTTTGATACCTTAAAATTAGCGGCGTCTCAAATTATTTTTATTTACCGTCAGCCCACAAATGCTTACCACTTTTTCACACTGGATTACTCTCAGGCAACTGATGCGATATGCCAACAAATAGCCACAAGTCGAAGTCAATTAGTAGGTATTTTTAGTGATGATCATGGAAATCTAGAGAACGCCACTTTTGTCAGTGAGTTACAAAATAACCTTAAACAGAAGGCTCCGAATAAAAAATTTATTATTATTCGTGCTTCTAATGATGAATCTTATAAGGCGGCTTTTGATTTTTTCTCTGGAGAGCAGATTCCTGATTTATTTGTTGCTGAAGATATTGAAAAAGCGAGTTTTTTAACCCAAGCAAGTTTTTTTGGTAGCGAAGGTGATTGCCCCGCAATTTTTGCTTTAAGCGGTAACATTCCTCCGATACTAAAAGGGTTACATTGCTTCCCAATGAACTATGCACAATTAGGGTTGGAAGTGGTCGATGAACTGATGAGAGAAGATCATGAAAAGAAAACTGTGGGGACAAATACTGTCTATGTTCGTAATCAAAGTGGTAACCTTTATACGGCAACATCGGCAATAATTACTGACAATAAATCTGATCCAACCCTGAATTTACTCATTTTACCGAGTCCTTCAACAAACGCACTTAAAAAACTACTGCCACATTTTTATAGACAAACAGGAATTAAGGTTAATTTAGCGGTTTATCCTTATGATGAAGTTTATCAGATATTAGGGCAACTCCATTTACACCCTTATTATGATTTACTACGTATCGATATGGCCTGTTTTCCTTGGTTTGCGGAGCGCATCCTACAACCATTAGATAAAGTAGGAAGAGGGGTGACTGATTTATTAAATAACTTTTCCTTACCGACTCAGCAAAAATATAGTTTGGTGAATGATACTGCTTATGCCATGCCATTTGATGCTAGTGCGCAAATGTTGTTTTATCGTAAAGATCTCTTTGAAGATCCTATTTTAAAAAGAATGTATTACGAGAAAACAGGGCAAGAACTAATAGTACCCACTTCTTTTACTGAATATGATCAGGTAACTCAATTTTTCACAGAGTTACATGAAGAAGGTCAGTTTTTACGGCCTATTGGTGCATCAACGACGTTAGGTAGTGCAGGGTTAATTGCCACTGAGTATTTATTAAGGTATTACGCCGCTGGCGGAAAATTGATAAGTAATGGCCATATTCCTAGGTTAGAAATGCCATTAGCGGGTCAAGTATTAAATGAATACCTTCATCAGGTTTCTATTACAGAAAATATTCATAATAAATGGTGGAGTGAATCCGTCGAGCAATTTGAGCAAGGAAAACTAGCCATGTTAATTGCTTATATGAATCTATTTAACGATGTCGCTTATAGTAATATTTTCCCTAAAATTGGCTTTGCTTCTGTACCTGGGGGAATTCCTCAATTGGGGGGGGGAGCATTAGGGGTTTCTCGCTATAGCCAAAAAACTCATTATGCAGAACAATTTTATCGTTGGCTCTATTCACCGATAGTAATGGATCACCTCATATTATTGGGTGGCAACAGTAATCACCAAGATTTCAGCCATAATCAAGAGATTTGCTATCGTTATCCATGGATGCCGCTGGCGTATCAAGAAATAAACCGAGGGATCCGTGAGTCTTCAATTCCAAACGGTAAGTTGTTTAATTTACGCCAAGCTGAAGTCATTATTGGGCAAGGTATTACTAACGTTGTGAACAAAATCATGACGATAGATGAAACGATTGAATATATTAACCAACGGTTATTAGTTGATACGCAAGGCGAGAGATAAATATCGGTTTAATTAGAGTTTTAAATCAGCGGATAAACATATGATAAGGCGTCATTACTTTTCAATTTTATCCGCACAAGCTATCTTCTTCGCAAAAGTAATTTGTGATGAAGAGCGTTTTGCTCAGTAATTTTATAGGTAGATACAAAGCAAAAACCCGCCTTTTGGGCGGGTTCTTTAAAGAAGTGGTGCCCGGACTCGGAATCGAACCAAGGACACGGGGATTTTCAATCCCCTGCTCTACCGACTGAGCTATCCGGGCAACGGAGCGTATTAAACCTGATTTCATTGGTTGAGTCAAGGCGCTTTCAATAAACTTTTGACTGTATGCGCTTTTTTTCAACATGTTAGCTAGTTTTTAATCGAAAACACATAAAATTATTAAGGTTAATGACTAATGCCAGCCTTAAATCAGATTTTGGCTGGCATTCACTATTGGAAAATTTTAACGTAGATAATTTTTCTGTGCTTTGTTCACTTTAATCAGGTAATTACGTGACTCTGCAGCAGGGTGCTTAGTGGACAAGGTTTCATACACTTCACCCGGTTCTAAATTATTAATACGCTGCGCGGCTTGCTTTTTATCGCTGTGGAACACCCGCAGAACGCTGCCTGCGCCGCCATTATATGCGGTAATAACAGCATAACGGCGTGAGGTTTGATTACGAATATCGCCTAAGTAGCTGTTTTGCAATATGGCTAAGTAAGCCGTACCCGTATCAATATTTTTTTCTGGGTCAAACAAATAGCTACGGCTAGGAACACCGGATTTCCCTTGTGAGCGGAAAACATCTTTGCCGGCGGTATTTGGCATAATTTGCATTAAACCAAGCGCATCAGAGCGGCTAACTGCATAAGGGTTGAAACTCGACTCAATTTGCATGATCGCGAGGATTAATGACTCATCAACACCATATTTGGCCGCAGATTTCTTAATATAAGGTAAGTATTTATGAGCCCGTTTATCTAAATGGTTTGGTACTAATTGCATAGTCACGGACCAAACAATATTCATACCAGACTGTCTGCGCTGCATTTTATTTTCAATCAGATAATCAGCAAACTTTGTGGCTCTCCATTCCCAACGAATCGCTTCTCCTGTGTTATCGAGCACTTGGCCAAATAAAAAGGGTTCTTTGCTGTGAGGAATATCATTGATATCAGAATAGAGGTCAATGGAATTGGGGTCGTCCCCCATTAATAAGGTGGTGACAATGGCTTTCTTTAAGTGCTGTGAAGGCTCTACCGCTGAAATAGTCTCAACCGTAATGGTCCCTGCATCAAAATTAATATGGCTACGAGTTCGGTATTCATCGGTATATTTTACGTAGTCTTTTGGACCCGCAATTAATACTTCTTTAATGCCCCAAATATTTTCAATATTGTGGGCAAATTGACCCATTAATATATCGAACCCATTGGTATCTTTGACATAATCAGGGTTAAAGTCAGATTTTTGCTTGCTAGAACAAGAAATAATTAGAGGGATCAACAAACTCAGCGCAAATAGTTTTTTCATACGATTCACAGTCTTGGGGCAAAAGTCTACCTACTAAGTAGGTAGACAAACAGATTATTTTTCAGGAGTATAGCCATCAATATGGATATCGTGGCCTTCAAACAAGAACTTAATCATTTCTTGTTCTAACATTTTACGGTCATCAGGGTTCATCGTATTAAGTTTCTTTTCATTAATGAGCATGGTTTGCTTTGTCATCCACTGACTCCACGCCTCTTTTGAAATCTCGTTAAAAATACGTTTTCCTAACTCACCTGGGTAAAGCTGAAAATCTTGTCCATCTGCATCACGTTGTAAAAATGTACAAAAAATGGTTCTACTCATTAATTTTTCCTCAAATATCAGGTAGTAAGGCGAGCTGTTTTAGTAAACTTTCAACAGGGGCAGCAAGGCCGATAGTTGCGCCTAAGTGTAAGTTATACCAGAGTCCTTTGCCTTCATCCATGGCAGAATTAAATGCCTGAATCTTAACTTTTACAGGGATAATATCTAAATGAAAATGGCTAAATGTGTGACGGAAAGAAATTAATTGCTCTAATTGAGTATACTCAAAGCCAGATTCGTTCAGCCAATCATTGAGTTGCTCTAAAGAATCAAACTGTGGAAAGGCAAATAACCCCCCCCAAATACCGGATGGTGGGCGTTGTTCTAACCACACATCATCGTCGTGCTGAATAATTAGAAACCAAGCACTCTTTTCAGGGATTTTCTGTTTTGGTTTTTTACCTGGGTAGTTTTGCCATGAATGATTAGCATAGGCCATACAGCCAAAATTAAGCGGGCATAGTTCGCATTTTGGTTTACTGCGAGTGCAGACCATTGCGCCTAAATCCATCATCGCTTGGTTAAAAAATTCAACTCCCACTTGTGGGGTGACATCAGTGCTGATTTCCCACAAACGGTTTTCGACTTCTTTTTTACCCGGCCAGCCATCAACCGCATAAACTCGAGCTAATACGCGTTTAACATTACCATCGAGGATAGGATAATGCTGTTTTTGCGATAATGATAAAATTGCCCCAGCAGTGGACCGGCCAACCCCGGGCAGCGCTAAAACCTCATCAAATGTAGTGGGAAATGAGCCACCATATTGAGTCGCGATCACTTGAGCGGTTTTATGGAGATTTCTAGCCCGGGCGTAATAGCCGAGCCCTGTCCATAAGTGCAAAACTTCATCAAGAGGAGCGTTGGCAAGGGCGGTCACATCCTCAAAGCGAGAGATAAACTTCTCAAAATAAGGGATTACAGTACTCACTTGGGTTTGTTGCAGCATAACTTCTGATAACCAAACATGGTAAGACGATTTTTCCTGTTGCCATGGCAACGTCTTACGACCATATTTGTGATACCAGTTAAGTACTGCAGATGAAAATTGTTGAGCTTCCATTAATAATTTTATTTTTTATTGATATTTCCAGTCATGGTAGGAATTGCAACATAGACGAAGGGGGCTGTAAACCGCTATTGTGTTGTTTAGTGTAAAGTTAGCGAATTATCAACTGCATCCTTGTGGAAGTTTTGCTAAACTCCGATATCCATCATGCCTCAAGGATAAAGTTAATCACTACAACTTGGGCATTTAGGGCTGTAAATTGATAGGTTTGGTAACCAATCACCTTATACACTTGATTGTTGGCACATTAACTTAATTGGGCACTCATTTTAGAACCTTTATTATGATCAATAATGTTATCTCCCCCGAATATAATGAAGATGGGCGGGTTATGCGCCGAGTCCGTAGTTTTGTCCGCCGTCAAGGGCGTCTGACAAAACGTCAGGAAGACGCATTAGAAAAAGAATGGGCAGAAAAAGGCATCGATTTTATCAATGAACCTTTTGATTTTGCCAAAGTATTCAATAACTCAAATCCAGTTACCTTGGAAATTGGCTTTGGGATGGGCGCCTCATTGGTGACCATGGCATCTCAAAATGCAGATAAAAACTTTTTAGGTATTGAAGTTCATGCTCCCGGTGTTGGCGCATGTTTAGCATCAGCAAAAGAAGAAAACGTCACCAATTTACGGGTGATGTGCCATGATGCAATAGAAGTTTTAGACTGCATGATCCCAAACGGCAGCCTTGCGATGGTTCAGTTATTTTTCCCTGACCCATGGCATAAAGCGAAACATAATAAGCGCCGTATTGTGCAAGTTCCGTTTGCAGAAAAAATTCGTAGCAAACTAGCTATCGGCGGTGTTTTCCATATGGCAACAGATTGGCAGCCTTATGCAGAGCATATGCTTGAAGTGATGACGAGTGTCGAAGGGTATAAAAACTTATCACCATCAGGTGATTACGTTCCTCGTCCAGAAACAAGACCAGAAACAAAATTTGAAAAGCGCGGCCAGCGGTTAGGGCACGGTGTATGGGATTTAATGTTTGAGAGGATCAAATAATGGCTAAACAACCACGTAGTCGTCGTTTACGTAAAAAATTACGCTTGGATGAGTTCCAAGAGTTAGGCTTTACTGTTAAGTGGAGCTTTAAAGAAGGTACGCCGATTGAGGAAGTTGACAGCACCGTTGACCAACTGATTGCAGAAGCGATTGAACCGAATGGTTTGGCGTTTGAAGCAAGTGGCTATATGAACTGGGAAGGGATCGTTTGCTTACAAAAAATTGGCAAATGTACCGAAGAGCACCGCCAACTTGTTGAAAATTGGCTAAAATCAAAAGGCATGAATGACATCGTTGTTTCTGAGCTGTTTGATGTCTGGTGGGAAGAATAATTTTATTGAGTTAATCTCAATAAATAAACTGAACTTTCAGTCGCTTGAAGAGGCATCCAAAAATTGGGTGCCTTTATTTTCTGTTGCAAATACTATCTGGAGTCAACGTTTTGAGCGCCATGTTTTCTAACCAGCTACTCAACGATATCCTAGACCAAGTTCGCCCACTGATTGGGCAAGGTTGTGTTGCAAATTATATTCCTGCTTTAGGTTGCGTACCTTCCCACCATTTAGGCATTGCGGTATCCACGATTGACGGTGATATTTTCACCGCAGGGGACGCATATCAACGTTTTTCAATTCAATCTATTTCAAAAGTATTAAGCCTCACGCTTGCAATGACACGTTATGAGGAAGAGGAAATTTGGAGCCGCGTAGGTAAAGAACCCTCAGGGCTACCCTTTAATTCGTTAATTCAAATTGAAATGGAAAAGGGGATACCTCGAAACCCGTTTATCAATGCGGGAGCCATTGTTATTGCTGATATGTTGCAATCACGCCTAAGCGCACCTAAACAGCGCATGCTAGAGTTTGTCCGAAAGTTGTCCTGTGAACCGGATATCAGTTATGACACGGTTGTCGCTCGTTCAGAATTGGAACACGCCAGTCGTAATGCAGCCATTGCTTATCTTATGAAATCTTTTGGAAATTTTGAAAATGATGTTTTAACGGTTCTCGAAACTTATTTTCATTATTGCTCTCTAAGTATGAACTGTGTTGAATTAGCGAGGTGTTTTTCCTATTTAACATCGCAAGGGATGTCATCTTGCTCCATTGACCCCATCATCACGCCACTACAATCAAGGCAAATCAACGCATTAATGATGACTTGTGGTATGTATGACGGTTCTGGTGAGTTTGCATTTCGGATAGGAATGCCCGGCAAGTCTGGTGTTGGTGGCGGTATTGTTTGTGTGGTTCCAAACCAATTTACCGTAGCGGTTTGGTCACCTGAGCTAGACTCGGCGGGGAACTCTTTAGTCGGCTGTGCGGCTTTAGAGTTATTATCGAAACGAATTGGGCGTTCTGTTTTTTAATTAATGCTCTACTAGGAGATTTTATGTTACGCCGTACATTAATTGCATTTTCACTCCTTGCTTGTGCGACGAGCCAAGCTGCAGATTATAACTGTTCTGTAACACCAAAGGATGACATCGTTATGACACCTGAAAGTGTGCAAGTTATTGGTGCAAGTGGCGATTTAAAAATTACGCCAAATGGTGATATCACGCTTAACGGTAAAAATGTTGCTGCAACAGTGGCCCAAAAGCAGCAAGCTATTCGTTACCAAGCCTCTATCCGTCAGGATTTACCTTGGATAAAACAAGAATCAGAAAAAAAATTATCAACTTCAAGGGAAACGATAGACAAAGTTGTTGTTAAAGTGGTTGGTAGCGATAGCAATATCCGTAACCGGTTAACAAAACTAGAAAAAGAGCTTAATGGGCAAATCAATCAAATTATTGAGACTCGCCCTAATGGTTATGTATTTCACCATGAAGCCATGAAAACCGTTGAAGCGAAAGGACGCGAGTTAGTTAATGAAAGCTTGGGTGGCATTTTACAAGACAGCATCAACGAAATGGGGCGCAAGCAATTATTATCGGGTGGTGATGCTAATAAAGCGCTACAAGGTATGTTAGGGAACTTAGGCGGGTTACAACAAGAGCTCGAATCTGAATGGAAAAAACAAGAGAAAAGCTTCCAGCAATTTGGCCAACAAGTTTGTTCTAAAGTAACCTCAATAGAGCAACAACGCGTCTCATTACTTAATTCAATCAAAAGTAGCTGATAGCACTAAAATCACAATAACCTTATGAGCAGTAATGTATTTTTTGTACATTACTGTTTTTTTATTTTATCTGTATTATCTCTATCATCAATTTGTGTGACATTAATTCCATTAATGGGAATGAAAATGAAATTGATTCTTATTTGATTGACATCTAAGCTGCTCACTTTACAATGCGGGTTTGGCTTAATGACTAAATTGGGATCATTTAAATGAAAAAGTTCATTCCTGCTCTGCTTGTTTCTGTGTTGTCATTCTCTGCGCCTTTCGCTCTCAGCGCTGAATCTACCACTTTCACGCCAAATGCGGTTACAGCACAAGGTGTTGAAAAAGTGACGATCAAACACCTATCAGGTGAAACTGAAGTCGTGAAAAAACCACAAAAAGTGGTTCTGTTTGATTTCGGTGTTTATGACTCAATGCAAAAACTCGGCTTAGGTGACAAGGTTGTTGCGCTACCAACTGGCAATGCTCCCGCTTATATAAAAGGCAGCATCCCTGCATCAATGGAAAATGCAGGTGGAATGAAACAACCTGATTTAGCCAAAATCGCGCAATTAAAACCTGACCTGATTGTGATCACGGGCCGTCAAGGTAAGTCTTATGATGAGTTATCAAAAATTGCACCCACCATCAATTTAGGCTCTGATAGCAAGCACTATATTGATTCTGTAAAAGCCAACATTGGTGTGATTGGTGAGCTCTATGGTAACCAAAAAGCGGTTGATGAGCAGTTGGTTCAATTAGATAAAGTCATCGCAGACGCCCAGAAGAAAGCGGCTGATTCCAATAAGAAAGTTTTAGTACTGATGCATAATGACGGCAAATTAATTCCAAATAGCCAAGCTGTTGTTTACAACGTTGTGAAAGCGCAACGCGCTGACCTACCTGTTGATGAAAGTGCAGATAAAGCAAAACGTCGTGTAGTGGATACCAAAACTATTGCTCAAGCGAATCCAGACGTGATCCTGATTGTTGACCGTAGCGAAGCGATTGGTGCAGGTAAACTGGATAAAACGGTATTTGAAGACAGCAATATTCAAGAAACCAAAGCTTATAAAGATGGCAAAATTACTTACCTGCAATCTGACTTATGGTATTTGTCAGGTGGTGGTTTAGTCAGCTTAACTGAACAAGTTAATGCGGTGGTGAATGCTTTATAACAGATATCTGCCACTGTCTTATTGATGGTGGCAATATGTATTACCTCAATTGTTATTCTTGTCTATTTCATTTTTATCTCTAAACAAAAGCCCACTTCAAATAAAGTGGGCTTTCATCTAATTTATAAGTGAAATGATTTATAAATAAATCGAATAACCGCTACTCTTCACCTAAAAATAACTCTAATAGGGAATTGAGAAACAATTTTCCATGCTCTGTGATCTGCCATTTATTCACGGTTTCTGTGATATAGCCTTTAGCTAAGGCTTCATCAATAGCCGCTCTAACTGTTGATTCTGGTAACCCTGTATATTGGGTAAATTCAGCGCGAGGCATAGCTTCAAGCAGGCGAAAGCGGTTCATGAAATATTCAAATGGCCTATCGGAGGCATCAACATCATAGGATTGGTGCATATAACGTCCCTCCATATAACCTCGAGGGTGTTTTGTTTTTACGGTTCGTAAAATTTGACCATCTTCAAAAGAAATTTTTCCATGAGCACCACAACCGATGCCTAAATAGTCACCAAAGCGCCAGTAATTGAGATTGTGTTGGCATTGGTAACCGGGTTTAGCATAGGCGGATGTTTCATATTGCTGATAACCTGCCGCGCTCAATAATTTATGGCCTTCGGTGTAAATATCCCACAGAGTATCGTCATCGGGTAATACCGGAGGACGTGAGCCAAATTGAGTGTTGGGTTCAATGGTTAATTGGTACCAAGACAGGTGCGGAGGTGCAAGTTCAATGGCTTGGCGCAGGTCAGATAAACCTTCAACTTGAGTTTGCGCAGGTAACCCATGCATTAAATCGAGGTTAAAGCTTCTTAAATTAAGATTAGTGGCCAACTGAGCGGCGCGTTTCGCTTCATCAGCGCCATGAATACGCCCTAAAGTGATTAATTTGTCATTACCGAAACTTTGTACACCAATAGAAATACGGTTGATTCCTGCCGCTTGGTAACCTGCAAAACGGCCAGCCTCAACAGTGCCGGGGTTTGCTTCCATGGTGACTTCTGCGTGAGGGTCTAAATCAACTCTCTGACGTACGCCATCCATTAATGCTTGCATTGACTCAGCACTTAATAAACTGGGTGTTCCACCCCCAATAAAAATGGTTTTTACCGAACGCCCTGCAACTAATTTTGCATCAATGTCTAAATCGGCCAACAAGTGTGCCACATATTCTTGCTGAGGAATTTCCCCCTTAAGTGTGTGCGAGTTGAAGTCACAATAAGGGCATTTTTGCACACACCAGGGGATATGGATATACAGGCTCAGCGGGGGTAATTTAAGCATTCTTCAGCGCATCCAACATCATTGTGAGGGCTCTTCCACGATGTGAAACGGCTTGTTTTTCTGCTTTTGTTAACTCTGCTGAGGTGCAACCTAATTCAGGAACATAAAATATAGGGTCATAACCGAAGCCACCTTGGCCTTTGCGTTCATGAGTTATGACACCGTGCCAGCGACCATGAAAAACCAACGGCGTTGGGTCTTCTGCATGGCGTAAATAGACCAGAACGCAGTTGAATTGAGCCTGACGTTGGTCGTCAGGCACATTTTTCATTGCTTCAAGTAATTTTATCAGGTTTTGCTCATCGGTCGCATCTTCCCCTGCATAACGTGCAGAGTAAATGCCAGGTGCGCCACCGAGTGCATCAACAGAAATTCCTGAATCATCAGCAATTGCGGGTAACCCGGTTTGTGCTGCTGCATGGCGTGCTTTTAAGATCGCATTTTCAATAAAGGTTAAGCCTGTTTCTTCTGCAGATTCAACACCTAATGAGGTTTGTGCGACGATATCCATCCCAAAATCACGTAGTAGGTCAGCTAACTCATTCACTTTCCCGGGGTTACCGGTGGCTAAAACAACTTTTTGCATTATTTAAAACTCGTTTTTACATAATACCAATGGAATACATCATTGCAGTCAATGATGGGTCAATCATCAGTGAGATATCAACACGCAGATAATTCAGTGCAATTAAAATAAACATCACAATCATTGCGGAGAAATCTAACCCGCCCATAGCAGGGATGATACGACGAATTGGCGCCATTAAAGGTTCTGTTAATTGGTATAATAAATAGTCTACAGGGTTACGGCCTTGGCTAACCCAGCTTAAAATTGCACGGATTAAAATCATCCAAAAAATCAATTTACCAGTATAGGTTAATAATAAAATCAGCCCCATAGGCAAAATACTTATGCCTAAAATAGGGAGCAAGTTAGTCGCCCACATACCAAAAATAATAGCTGCAATGGCTAAAATAAATGCCACAACCACTGAAGCGGTATCTATCGCGCCAAAAGAAGGAATGACTCGGCGCAATGGTGCGACGATAGGCTGTGTTGCTTTGACAACAAATTTCGAAAAGGGATTGTAAAAATCTGCACGCACCCACTGCATCCATACGCGCAGCAGTAATACAAAAATATACAGTTGAATCAGGGTAGTAACGACGAATACTAAGGTCTGCATGGTGAGTTCCGCGATTAATTTAAAAAAGTTTTTCCATTTCTTCCGCTCTGTTTATTGCGCTTTGCATTGCATCGGCAACAATCTGCGGAAGATTTCCATTATAAAATTGCTCTAAAGCCATCGCGGTGGTACCGCCTTTAGAGGTGACTTGTTCACGTAGAGTCGAAAAAGCCGTGTCATTTTGTGACTTAGCAAGTTCTACAGCCCCCTCAATCGCATGAAGAACGAGCTCTCTAGCTTGTTGTTTATCATAACCGAGTTGCTCTGCTTTTTGCTGCATTGATTCCATAAATAGAAAGAAATAGGCAGGAGAGCTACCAGTAATAGCAATAATGTTATTGATTTCTTGTTCTTGTTGGCACCAAATCGTTGAGCCGACACTTTGCATCAGTTCTTGTGCAAATTGTTTGTCTTGCTCTGAAACTTTCCCTTGAGCAAATAGCCCACTAACGCCTTTCCCTACCAATGATGGCGTGTTTGGCATGATGCGCACTAAATTCAGCGAATGAGCGAAATAGTCGTTATAACGTTCTGCTGGGATCCCAGCCGCAATGGTTAGGACTAATTTTTGCTCAAAATCAGCCGCATTTTGTAGTGGTTCACAGACTTCTTTCATCATTTGCGGCTTAACGGCAAGGACAATCACATCCGCAGCTTTGACAGCGGCTAAGTTATCATGACTGCTGATAATGCCATATTGTTCAGCCAGTTTATCTCGACGCACAGGTGTCGGAGAACACACCGTGATCATCGATGCAGGGTAACCATGGTTAACCAGCCCAGCAATGATGGCGTGAGCCATATTTCCGGCGCCGATGAAGGCAATTTTACGATGTTGCATTCTGTTCTCCTATTTATTGGTGATATTGGCGCGCGCCAAAAATAGCGGTTCCTATGCGAACAAGTGTTGAACCGCAATGGATTGCTGCACGCATATCGTCAGTCATCCCCATTGAAAGAGTGTCAACCGTGGGATAAGTGGTTTTTAATTGTTCAAATGCCTCATTCATCTGATGAAACACGGCACACTGGCGTTCATAATCCGTTTCAGGCGCAGGGATCGTCATCAGGCCGCGTAACACTAGGTTTGGCATAGTAGCGACCTGTGCAGCAAGTTCTGCGACTTCTGCTAGTGTTATACCCGATTTACTGTTTTCATCGCTGATATTAATTTGAATTAGCACATTGAGAGGGGCTTTTTCACTAGGACGTTGGTCATTTAAGCGCTGAGCAATTTTCGCTCTGTCTAAAGTATGAAACCAGTCAAAATGTTCAGCGACAAGGCGGCTTTTATTTGACTGTAATGGGCCAATAAAATGCCAAATAAGGTCATTTCTATGCGAAAAATATTGAATTTTCTCAACACCTTCTTGAACATAATTCTCACCAAATTGGCGCTGACCTGCCTCAATGGCTTCTGAAATAGCTTCACAAGATTTTGTTTTACTTACCGCGAGTAGCGTAATGTCCTGTGGTGAGCGCTGGCACTCTGCGGCAGCATGCTCAATACGCGCGGTGACATCAGAGATATTATTTTGAATGGTCATTATTTTATTCAATATGGTTTATTCAATACTATTTTATTCATGTCATACATGAATAGCGGCTGTTGACCATAGTGTAAAGCAAATTACATCAGAACGGCACCATGGCGTGAGGTTAAGCTAAAAATAACTACGCAAAATACGCAATAATTACATCTGTTGTTCAAACCAGCTTTCAAGGATCACCACGGCAGAGGCTGAATCAACTTTGCCTTTGCTTAGTGCTCGATAACCGCCTTGTTCAAAAAGGCCTGCTTTTGCTTCAACCGTGGAAAGACGTTCATCATGTAGTTCGACTTTAACACCAAAACGGCCATGAATTCGATTGGCAAAATTACGGGCTTGGCTTGTAACCAGTTGCTCCGTACCATCCATATTAAGGGGAAGCCCGACAATAACCAACTGTGGTTGCCATTCTTTAAGTAACTTTTCGATTTGTTGCCAATCAGGGCGGCCGTCACTGGCTTTCAATGAGGTTAATGGTCGTGCAGTACCTGTAATTTCTTGTCCAACTGCAACACCGATACTTTTGGTTCCAAAATCAAAGGCTAACAAAGTTCTTCCAGACATTAAGCATGCCCCGCTTGCATTGAAATTGTATGAATATCAACACCAATTAATTTAGCCGCGGCACTCCAGCGTTCATGAATGGGTGTGTCAAAAATAAGCTGAGGAGAAGCTTCAACGGTTAGCCAGCTATTTTCCATAATTTCACGCTCAAGTTGGCCTGGCTCCCAGCTTGCATAACCTAGTGCCACTAATGAGTT
Organism: Providencia sp. PROV150; assembly: GCF_028481025.1. Lineage (NCBI taxonomy): Bacteria > Pseudomonadati > Pseudomonadota > Gammaproteobacteria > Enterobacterales > Morganellaceae > Providencia > Providencia sp. PROV150. The sequence goes on from NZ_JAMPPJ010000012.1 coordinate 194,464, forward strand.
GGTAGGCGAGTGCTCACTTCCTAAAGTCTCTAAGATATCTTTTGACGTCGTCACCATAACGTCATCATTTAAATGCAGGCTAGATAAAAAGCCTTTAATTGGTGTGTGTAAGATAAACCCATGTTCTTCTGCAACAGGGCCTCCTGCAATGACGGGCTTTTTTAAATTACGGTTATCAATTTTATCTGAAATCGTAATTTCGAGTTTTTTGAGCATCGTATCGACAGAAAAGTCATCAATAGGTTTGTTAATCACGATCCCCATCGCCCCTTTTTCATTGTGCTCACACACATAAACGACCGACTGTTCAAAATAAGGGTCTGTTAAGGATGGCATGGCGATAAGAAAATGGTTTTGCAGATTCAAACTTAGACTCCAGCAAATTTAAAAACAATTGATAGAACACAATAAAAGGCAAAACTATAAGGTGGTAAATAAAACTGATGACTTTTACCGTTTGAAAACAATATATCTTGTTAAAACAATATATTGTGTGAAAAAAATAAAAATCATCAGTAAAGATAAACCACTGCTATAAATTATTTATTGAGACGGCGTTCAATGGCATCCATTAACATACCGGTAATGGAGATATCAAATGCGGCTTCAATTTCCCGTGCACACGTTGGGCTGGTCACGTTAATTTCAGTTAAACGGTCACCGATGATATCAAGACCAACAAAAATTAAGCCTTTTTCTTTTAATGTTGGCGCGACAGCACGCGCAATGGCCCAGTCACTTTCACTTAATGGACGCGCTTCCCCACGGCCACCTGCAGCAAGGTTACCTCGGGTTTCGCCTTGAGCTGGAATTCGTGCTAAACAATACGGAACGGGTTCACCATCAACAACTAAGACACGTTTATCACCATCTTTAATTGCTGGCAGGAAGTTTTGTGCCATGCAGTAACGGGAGCTATGTTCTGTTAGCGTTTCAATAATCACACCCACATTTGGGTCATCTTGTTTGAGGCGGAAAATCGAAGCGCCGCCCATACCATCGAGTGGTTTAAAAATGACATCGCCATGTTTTTGGTGAAATTCTCTCAACTTTTGTGGGCTGCGAGTGACTAATGTGTCCGGTGTTAATTCAGCAAACCAAGCCGTAAATAATTTTTCATTACAGTCGCGTAGGCTTTGCGGCTTATTCACAATTAAGGTGCCGGCTTGTTCTGCTCTTTCTAAAATATAAGTCGCATAGATAAATTCAGTGTCAAAAGGCGGGTCTTTACGCATTAAAATGGCATCAAGTGAACTTAGGGCGATATCTTGTTCTCCATGAAACTCATACCATTTTTCAGGGTTTTCTTCGACCGTCACGATTTTTGTTTGTGCGCGAGCTTCACCTTGGTGTAAATACAGGTCATTCATTTCCATATAATGGATTTCATAACCACGACGCTGAGCTTCCAACATCATTGCAAAACTGGTGTCTTTCTTGATTTTGATGGATGAAATAGGATCCATCACTATACCGAGCTTGATCATTTTTTCTCCTTACCCCAGATCACCTAAGCGCACTTGCAGTGCTGTGATAGCGGTTAGCGCAGTCGTTTCTGTTCGTAATACTCGAGGCCCTAACAGTATATCGGTAAATTGATAGTTTGCTGTCATGGCAATTTCGTCTGCTGACAAGCCACCTTCAGGGCCAATCAACAATCGTACTTTCTTTAGTTCAGTGGGTAGCGTATTAATACTTTCTGTTGCCCGTGGGTGTAAATTGACTTTAAACGCACCGTCATTCTCGGTGCACCAGGCTTCAAGGGTTTGCACTGGGCGAATTTCTGGAATTCGGTTGCGGCCGCATTGTTCACAGGCTGCAATTGCAATTTTTTGCCATTGTAGTAATTTTTTTTCGAGTCGTTCGCCATCTAAGCGAACACCACAACGTTCTGATAATAAAGGTGTTATTGTATTAACTCCGAGTTCGACAGATTTCTGGATGGTAAATTCCATTTTTTCCCCACGAGACATGACTTGCCCTAGGTGCAAATCGAGCGGGGATTCTCTATCATCAATTTGGCTATTTTCAATGTGTACGAATACGTTTTTTTTAGTTGCTTCAGTAATTTCAGCACTAAAGGTCTGATTGCTGCCATCAAAAAGTTCGAGTTTTTGGCCAGCAGTCATGCGTAGCACCCGGCCGACATGGTTTGCGGCATCATCACCAAGAGAAATTGTTGTATTTATTTGAAGAGGCTCTGGGTGATAAATGCGTGGAATGCGCATAGCTTTTCCTTAGTACAAACTGGGTTAATAAATAATATAACTTTGATGAATATGGGGGTTGAATTGTTAAACTCAAGCGCTGCTACCTAGTTTATAACGAAATACAGGCCTTTTATAGTATGTCTGTGCCATTAGCGACATCTTAAACTGTGATGAAGTCCACTAGGGGATACTGATATTCGAATAAACCGATTCTACTCTACGGAATTAAAGTGTTGGGGGCATCGGAAATTCACAGTATATTTATTTTTATCTCCATAAAGGAATAAGGAGTTAATATGAGGGAACTAATCTGTATTTTTATATCATCAGCTATATCTATTATTTCACCTTCTGAGCAGTTTATATTATCATGCCAAAATGAAAAATTTACAAATACGTTTGATTTTGTTTGTATTTTTTCTGTTTTGATTATGTTGTTAATCTCTTTTTTCTCGACTAAAAAGCTGCTTGTTTATTTACCAGTTGTTTTTTTTGATAAATCAAAAATTTTTATTAAAAATACTATTCTACTTCTAATATATGGCTTATTAATTTTTATAATATATTGGACGTCTGATGGTTTATATATGGTTTTATTTTTGACACTATATATTAATTTGATAATTCCATTATTCATCATTGATAATAAAATAGGTTATCTCCCTGATATTCTTACATACCCATTATTATGGTTGGGGCTGTTATATCAAATTCATTTGCCAAATGGGAATGTGGTTTCAGCTATTTACGCGGTGCTGATCAGTTACTTAGTTATGCTTATGGTGGTGACATTGGTTGAAAAACAAACGTCTCAGCCACAAATGGGGAGGGGGGATTTTAAACTCGTTGCCGCTTGTTCTGCCTGGCTTGGGGTTTGGCAGCTTCCTTACTTTTTGGGGACTGCCGCAGGGGTAGGGCTATTACAATATTGGGTAATCTATGGGTTATTGCCTAAAATATATCAAAAGAAGCAACAGGCGAATCAGGCCTACCCTGAGACATTATCTGGGGAAAAAATAGCTAAAAAAACGAAGATGATCCCATTTGGTCCCGCGCTAATTATTAGCGCTAGCATATGGTTGTATTTATCAATAATTGAATATTAAATTAAAAGACAACCATACGTGCATGCATGAAAGGGGTGAGTAAAAATCGGAGTTGTAGTTGTTAAGACGCTGCTGTTACTAGAGAGTCTAAAAACTGCTGCCATTTACTCGGCTCACCGAGGTAATTTTGTAATGGAACACGCAACCATCTATCCTGTTGTTGTATTAACAGTGTTGGAAAACCGGATGCACCTGACTGCGCTAACAGAGTCTTACTTGTTCCAATGTGGGCCGCAGTTTCATGTTGCTCACACTCACTGTAGTCGGACACATACTGGGTTACATCGAGGCCAATTTCTTTGGCGAGCTCAAGAAGTACCGCGGTATCTTTAATATGGCGTCCTGAAATGTAGTGTGCTTTTTGAATGGCTTTAAGCATTTCAAAGCCTTTGCCTTGCTTGGTTGCCGCTAATATAGCGGTTTGCGGTGGTGTTGAGTCCATAACCAAATTAGGTTCGTGTAGCATTTTTATATAGTCATCGCCAAACACTTGCCCTGTCATTGATGCAATGCGCTTATCGGATTGCAGAATATATTGGCGAAAATTATCATCTAAATGTAGACGAGCGTCACCTGCTAGCATGCCTCCACCATGCATTTCAATGTTGATACTTGGGTGTTGCTTGGCAATTTCGACTAAAGGCGCAGCGGCATAGCACCAGCCGCAATAAGGGTCATAAATATAGTGTAGGGTGATGTTACTCATAATCGTTCTCTTTATTTGCTATTTTTAAGTAATTTGAATTAAGTTGTATCATTATCAAAAAATTAATACCACTATCATTCGGTTAAATCAGCCAAATTGCTTTTAGTAAGTCATTCAGTGTGCAGATACGGGGCATACCGCGCAACTGGCTGAAATAGTGAATATTACTTAATTACTGAGGCCATTTCATTTCGCCTTTAATGACTTTTGCACTAAGTTCTAAGCTTGATTTATCATCTAATTGTGGATACTTCGCTGCAACTTTTTGGATGAGCTCACCTGAGTTTTTACTTGTTTTATATGCACTTTCAAAGTCCTGTAAATATTTTTGAGTGAAAGAAACCGTCGCTACATCTAATTTAGACGCCCCCGTAAAGTGGCCGGGAACAACGGTTGCTGGGTTCAGAGCTTTGATGTCTTTTAATGTTTGCAGCCAATTTTTGCGTGACTCTTCTGTTTGGGTATCTGCTACCCAAACATGAATATTGTCAGAAACAGTAACGCCACCCACAACGGCTTTTAATGATGGAACCCAGAGATAAGTTCTATCTGGTGACACGCCATCAAGGCCTTTAATTTCAAGTTTTTCGCCATCAACGGTGAAGTAGTCTCCTTTAATCACTTCAGGGACGATAACATGGGCAGGGGCTTCATCTTTTAATACACCGCCCCAGTAAGCCAGCTTGCCATCTTTAGTGGCTTTAATGGCTTCAACTGTGTTTGCTGTTGCGATCACTTTAGCCTCTGGGAAGGCGTTTGTTAGGGTATCTAGCCCAAAATAGTAGTCTGGGTCAGAATGGCTAATGTAAATCGTAGTTAATTTTTTATTGAGTTTTTTAATCTTATCAACCAATTGTTGTGCATCATTTTTTTGAAATTGTGCATCAATCAACACCACTTCACTTGAACCGCTAATTATTTCAGAGGAAACTGGAAATACGCTGTTATTTCCAGGGTTATAAACATCTAGTGTGAGTGTTTCAGCTTGGGCCAGATTTATCGTTGTGGCAAATAGCGCGGTTGCCGCTAATAAGGTCAATTTCATGTTGTATCCTAAAATGAAGTTATACAGAAAAGTTTGTTTTGCATGTCGTGTATACTAAATTGCAATGATGATATGAAAAACCCCATAATTAGGTGTTGTTTGTTGCATAATTCGGTCAAATGAGAATGGTATGGATAGATTAAAAGCGGCTGAGGTATTTATTACTATCGTTGAACAAGGCAGCCTAAGTGGAGCCGCAGAAAAACTGGATATGTCTAGAGCGATGGTGACACGCTATTTGTCAGAAATGGAGCAATGGGCGGGAGTACGTTTATTAAATCGCACCACACGGAAATTAAGTCTAACTTCAGCAGGGGAAGGGGTATATCAACAATCTTTGCAACTTAATGCGATTTCCCAAATGGTGCCTGTGCAGCAAGAGCTTGATGCAAAAGCATTATCTGGTTTAGTGCGTATTAGTTGTTCACAATCAATCGCCCAAAGTGCGCTTTCTGTGGCTATTTCTGAGTTTATGAAGCTCTACCCGAATATGGCTATTGATATGCAAATATCGAATAAATCGGTAAATTTGATAGAAGAACGAATTGATTTGGCAATCCGTATCACGAATCAATTGGAACCGAGTTTAATCGCAAAATCCTTGTCAACTTGCCATTCTGTCATTTGTGCTTCACCTGACTTTTTAAAAGGAAAAAAACAGCCTGAAAAGCCAGAGGATTTAGTTTTGCTTGATTGCTTAACCTACAATTTTTTTGGTCGTAGCTTATGGGTATTTGAAAAAGCAGGCATGCAGCATAGAGTGTTAGTTGATGGGCGCTTAAGTGCTAACGAATCCGTATTTCTCGCTGAAGCAGCATTGCAGGGGGCGGGTATCTCTATGCAACCTTATTATTCAGTTGCTAATCATTTGGCTTCGGGTGAGTTAGTTCAGTTATTACCTGAATATACTCCAATGCCACTAGGTATTTACGCTGTGTATACTAGCCGCCAAAAAATGCCAACCGCCCTGAGGGTGGTGATTGATTATCTCGCTAATTGGTTTGAAACTTCACCTCATTGGCAGTTATTGATGCAACAGCGCGGAAGTTAGCTGAGTTTTTATTTGATTAAAGTTATCCTCTAAATGTTGAGTAAAAATATTGGTCAATTGTGATGAAGGGCGGTGAATTGGCCTTATTAAACTAACAGTAAAAGGAATCGAAAAACTGAGTGGGCGTAGAGCTAACTTCCCAGCTGATTGTTGATGGAAATCTAATGCAGTTAACGGGTTAACAATAGAAACTCCAATCCCTTTTAGTGCCATAGCGCAAATGGATGATGCCGAATGCGTTTCCATGACCATTTTTCGTTCGACGTGGTGTTCCGCAAAGGTTGAGTCAATCAACTGACGGTAGCTGTCAGTTAATGACAGGCTAATAAAACGTTGGCCTTGAAAATCGCTGGGTGTTAACACTTCTTTTTGGGTTAAAGGGTGGCTCGCCGGTAAGACACACACTTCATTTAAACTTCCTAGTGTTTGTTGTTCAGTTCCTGGTGGCATTTGTAGATGCTCTGTTAAGCCGAAATCGTAACGTTGGGCTGACAACCATTCCTCTAATACAGGGGACTCTTGTGGGATCACCGTGATGCTGACATCAGGGTAATTTTCCATAAACGATTGGCAAACCTGAGGTAATAAAGATTGGGCGAAAGCCGGTAGACAGGTTATCGATATTTGCGCATGTTCGAAACGCCGGATGGTTTCCGCTGAATTTTTAATGCGTTCTAAACCATAATAGGAGCGTTCAACCTCTTCAAGAAACCGTAAACCTTGTGCAGTAGGTTGTAACCGCCCTTTGACTCTATCGAATAACTTAAACTGTAAAAGGTATTCTAAGCGAGCAAGTTCACGGCTGATAGTGGGTTGTGAAGTGTTCAGCAGCGCAGCGGCTTCCGTCAGGTTGGGGGTGGTCATCACCGCACGGAATATTTCGATGTGCCGCCATGAAATGGCTTGCATAAAAAGTCCTTAAATAAAATCCATATCAAATATGAATAGACTTTAGCAAAATAGATATTTTTTTTCCCGTATTATTCTTTGAATAATAGCTTTTAATATAATAAAAACTTGCAAACGAGAAAGACAATGACTTCATTCGCAACGACAACAAGCCAATATTTAACCCCTGAGTATTTACGCGCATTACCTGAGCAGTATGGTAGCCCTGTTTGGGTTTATGATAGCGCGGTGATCATTGAGCGTATCAAGCAATTACAAGTTTTTGATACCGTGCGCTTTGCACAAAAAGCGTGCTCGAATATTCATATCCTGCGCTTAATGAAACAACAAGGCGTTAAAGTCGATTCCGTTTCCTTAGGGGAGATTGAACGTGCGCTGGTGGCAGGGTTCCAGCCTGGGCGTGAAAACTCAGAAATCGTCTTTACAGCGGATGTGCTCGATAGAGCGACATTAGCGAAAGTCACTGAGTTAGATATCCCTGTGAATGCTGGCTCGATTGATATGCTTGAACAAATTGGCGAGCAAAAAGCTGGCCATCCTGTTTGGCTGCGTATCAACCCTGGTTTTGGTCACGGTCATAGCCAAAAAACTAATACTGGCGGCGAAAATAGTAAGCACGGTATTTGGCATGAAGACTTATCTTTAGCGTTAGAAAAAATTCGCCATTATAATTTGTCATTGGTTGGTATTCATATGCATATTGGTTCTGGGGTTGACTATCAACATCTTGCCGATGTGTGTGATTCTATGGTGGCGCTAGTCACAACCGCAGGGGTTGACCTTCATGCCATTTCAGCAGGTGGTGGGTTATCAACCCCTTATCGTGAAGGTGATGAATTAATCGATGTGCAGCATTATTACAGCTTATGGGATAACGCTCGCCAACGTATCGAACAACACTTAGGGCACAAAATTGAACTTGAAATAGAACCTGGCCGATATTTGGTTGCGGAATCAGGCGTATTGTTAGCTGAAGTACGAGCCGTTAAAGATATGGGTAGCCGCCACTATGTGCTTGTAGACAGTGGTTTTAATGACCTAATGCGCCCAGCGATGTATGGCAGCTATCACCATATTTCAGTATTACCCACGGATGGACGTAACGTTGATGGGGCTCAACTAAAAGACACTATTGTCGCTGGCCCTCTGTGTGAATCAGGAGATGTATTTACCCAGTTAGAGGGCGGTTTAGTGGTAACCCGCGCTTTACCCGAGGTGAAAGTTGGCGATTTTCTGGTTTTTCATGACACTGGCGCTTATGGTGCATCCATGTCATCAAACTACAATAGCCGCCCATTATTACCCGAAGTGATGTTTGTGAATGGCAAACCACAATTGATTCGCCGTCGCCAAACGATAGAGGAATTATTGGCGTTGGAGTTGTAATTTAAATAATTCCTCAAAAAATTAATGGATCCAGCTATTAAATAAATGGCTGGATTTTTTTGTTTTTAATTAAGGTTAAAACTACTCTTTTAGGTTATTTACAATACTTTTTTATATGTAAAAATAAATTTATTTTCTTCTAATGATTGATTTTATTTAAATGAGAATAATATGAAATTGATGATTTTTATACTTGGCTTAGCCTTTTTAGAGTGTAAAGCTAATGATTTTAAAAGAGATATCATTATGCCATCATATAGGATGTTATCATTTAATTATGATAGTAAGTATTTAATATATGAACCATCTATTAGTGATGAGTACCCACCACCAAGAAATGAAAAAGATTTCTTTTTGTTAGTTGAAAAGGCTGCATCAGGAGATTCAAATAGTAATTTATTATTATTTAAATTATTCCTTAAGGATTCTAATTGCAAGTATTTTGATTTTAAACCGTCGATACCTAATTTCATCTGCAAAAAAGCTGTTAATTACTTAATTGAATCAGTTAATATAAATCCTGATAATAATATGGCGTTATTTGAAATGAGTAAACTTTATCATAAAGGGGTTGTATTGAATGAAAATGAAAATAAAGCAAATCTAATTCTAGATAAAATAATAAAAAAAGGAGGGAGAGATTCTGTATTAGTCTGTGATTACTTAGTTGAAATTACTCTTTTTGATGATGATGGAAATATAAAAAATATTGATAAATCTAGATATTATGCAGATATTGGTGCTAAAAATGGTAGCGAAAAATGTAAAAAATATCTCAATGATATAGATAACTATATGAGAAATTAATAGAGATAAAAGGGGGGGATGTATGGATGTTAAAGAATATATACCAGAACATTATTTACAAAGCGTAAATGAAGGTGATAGTCGATTGTTTGAATTAGATGATAATGGTTTCTCTAACTATGGAGGACCTAGCTTTACTATATTTGTTTCTCCGCCGGATAGCCAATATATAGATGTTGTAGGTGATAATACAAATATAGGGGATTCTTCTTTTGGTCATGTGTTTATTGGTCTTAAAGGCACAAATCCGGAAAGTAACCAATTTGAAAGCGTATCTATAGGTTTTAGTGCTGGTAATAGTTTTTTGACCAATACGGATAATATTTCATTCGATGATCATAATAAGTATTCAGAAGCATCATCTTTGACAATTGTGGGACAAGGACCTGTGTTTGATAATGATTTAAATAATTTATTTAAGACATATAATTCAATCAAAAATAATTTGGATGGTAATGAGAATTATAACTTGATATCAAATAATTGTATTGACTTCGTGAGTGATTTTCTTGAAAAGTCTGGTGTCAATGGTATTAAATTAGCAGGAACACCAAAGAAAAATTTAAAGAAAATAAAGGAAATAGCAAAGGACTATAAAACACCTTTAATTATTGACTTAAATAATAATGGAGTGGAAACTTTACCATATGATTTTGGTGTGCTATTTAAATTTAATGGAGAGCTAAAAAAAACCGGATGGGTTTCTCCCAGTGATGCATTATTGGTGATGGATAAAAATAGTGATGGAATTATTAATGATTCTAGTGAGTTATTTGGGGATGATTATCTGAAAGAAAATGGTTGTTTTGCATTAAATGGTTTTGATGGCTTAATGGATTTTGATAGCAATAATGATGGATTTGTTAGTAATGATGATTTTCACTGGGAATATCTTAAGTTATGGCGAGATAAAAACAGTGATGGTAAAACGCAGTCTGAAGAATTATTAGGTTTGAGTAAGGCCGGTATTTCATCAATAAGCTTAAGTTATTCATTTTCTGATTATGTGGATGAAAATAGTAATCAACATAAATTAATATCAGAGGTAACTTGGATTGATGGAAAAAAAACAGATATTGTTGATGTGTGGTTTAAACAAAAAGATATAGCTCATCCTGAAAATCAACTAGCAGAGTTGATTTCATTATTTAATAGTGAGTCATCTATAAGCTTAAATAATGTATTAATGACTACAATGAAAAATACACTACCATTTTTAAAATCAAATAACGATCGCGTATTTAATGGGTTAATATGAAATGGTTATTGGTTGTGCTAGTTTTTATTCTCAGTGGATATGATTCATATTCATACAGTGAAAATTTTTTACAAAGTAGTGACGTGAAACCTCCGTCGTATAGGATGCTTGCTTTTTCTACTAATAATATGAAGCATGAAGAAGAGAAAAATTTTTTTCAGGCCATGACACCAATTGAGACAGCAGAGAAATTTTATCTACTCAAAAATAAAGTAGATGAAGGTGACGCCAAAACCCATTATCTTTTATTTTTATTATATTTTGATGATTCGACCTGTTCTGAAAAAAGTCTAGTCAATTTAAAGCGAATTGCAGATGAAAATTGTTTAATTGGTTTAGAATATTTAAATAAAGCTGTAATGATTGATCCTAATTTCCAGCTGGGTTTATACCGATTAGCTTACTTTAATAATCACGGAGTTGGTGTGGAGATTGATTTGGAGCAGTCAATAAAATATTGGGAGAGGTTGATAGAAACTAAAGGTTATTACCGTCTATTAGCGTTAGAGGCTGCCTCTGAAATCTATTTTTACGAATTTGGAAAAATAGACAAAGCAAAAGAGTATCTAACAATTTGCGCAAATGAAGGTGGGGAGATTTGTCAATTTAAGCTAGGTGACTGGGATAATAAAATTAAATTACGACCTTATATATTAGAGGCTAAACAACGAGCAAACTCCCCGAGTACGTAGAAAATTGATGTATAATTTGCACTAATAAAAAACTCAAGGGGCGAATAACTCCTTGAGTTTTTTTATTACTTAATAAACTTAATAATTAATTAAGCCGCTTTCTTTTTCTTACTGGTTTCTTCATTTGAAGGTTCATCTGGTGACTTTTTTGTCGGAAGTACACCCAAATCATCAAAATCGAACTCATCGACATTAATTGTCCGTAATCGACTTGCCTCTGCTCTACGCAAGATATCGGCTTCTTCTTGCGTAATTACATTTTCAGGAAGTAATTGGTCAGCAAGCTTATCTAAGCGAGTAAAGCTGAGCTTACGCTCTTTTAAGCGGCAGATACGTTCGAAAATAGGTTCAGCGGCAATGATATCCAGCAAGGCTTGGTTAACTAAGCCATGAGGGTTGTTTTCCGTAGGTGTTAAATACTGCCCACGGCCCAATCTGTCGCGTGTTTCTGATGGCTCCATCAGAATTTGAGCCAGTTTATGGTCTAGTCGGTCTGATGGTGTCGACATCGCACGGCCAGTAGGGAACAGTGTGATGCGCATGATCCCGGCAACCAATTTGTTAGGGAAGTTTTTCAGGAGGTCATCCATCGCTTTTTCTGATTGATATAAACAATCTTCAACCGCCCATTTCACTAATGGTAAGTCTGCTTTCTGGCGACCTTCATCTTCATAACGTTTTAAGGTTGCAGATGCGAGATACAAGTGGCTTAAAATATCCCCTAAACGAGCAGAGATACGTTCACGGCGTTTCAAGCTACCGCCTAACACACCCATGGCAACATCGGATAGCAATGCTAAGTTGGCACTTTGGCGGTTTAGCATTTGATAGTAACGACGTGTTTCATCTTTGGTTGGTGCATGACTTCCACGGCCATTGGTTAAACCAAGCCAGAAGCTACGGAATTGGTTACTAACCACATGTCCAATATGCCCAAATACGGCTTTATCGAATTTATGTAAGTTATTGTCCTGCGCTGCGGCCATTTCTTCTAATACAAAAGGATGGCAACGGATAGCGCCTTGACCGAAGATGATCATACTGCGGGTTAGGATATTTGCCCCTTCAACTGTAATGGCGATAGGTGCGCCTTGATAGGCTCTGGCAACAAAGTTTGAATCCCCAAGACAGATTCCTTTACCACCCGTAATATCCATGGCATCAATAATGGCGCGCTGGCCACGGTGTGTACAGTGGTATTTAACAATAGCGGATAAAACGGCAGGTTTCTCACCTAACATAATTCCAGAGGTGATGAGAGTTGCTGCTGCATCCATTAGATAGGTATTACCCGCGATGCGCGCTAGCGGCTCTTCAATACCTTCCATTTTACCAATGGGTAATTTGAATTGGCGACGAATATAAGAGTAAGCTCCTGTCGCGATAGCGATACTCTTCAAGCTACCTGTTGAGTTCGATGGCAATGTAATGCCACGACCCACTGAAAGGCACTCAACCAACATTCTCCAACCTTGGCCAGCCATTTTTGGCCCACCAATAATGTAATCGATTGGAACAAAAATATCTTTTCCACGTGTAGGACCATTCATAAATGGAATATTTAGTGGGAAGTGGCGGTGACCAATTTCAACACCTGGGGTATTAGTTGGAATTAACGCACAGGTGATACCAAGGTTTTTCTCGCCACCTAAGAGTTTATCAGGGTCTGAAAGTTTGAATGCGAGACCTAGTACAGTGGCAATTGGTGCTAAGGTAATATAGCGTTTGTTCCATGTTAAACGCATTCCTAATACTTGCTCACCTTGCCATTCTCCCATACAAACGACACCTGAATCTGGGATTGCACCAGCATCTGAGCCTGCTTCAGGGCTCGTTAATGCAAAACATGGAATTTCTTCACCCGTCGCTAAGCCCGGTAAATAGCGTTGTTTTTGTTCGTCAGTCCCATAATGCTGTAGTAGTTCGCCAGGGCCTAATGAATTTGGAACACCAACAGTGATAGCAAGAATACCGGATACGCCAGCGAGTTTTTGTAGAACTTGAGACTGTGCATAAGCAGAAAACTCAAGGCCACCATATTCTTTTTTGATGATCATAGCGAAGAAACGGTGATCACGTAGGTATTGCCACACTTCAGGAGGAAGATCCGCAAGTTCATGGCTAACTTCGAAGTCATTGACCATACCACAAACAGTTTCAACGGGCCCATCCATAAAAGCCTGTTCTTCAGCGGTTAATTGCGGTTTTGGGTAGTTATGCAGTTTATTCCAATCTGGAGCACCACGGAAAAGGTCACCTTCCCACCACGTTGTTCCAGCGTCAATGGCTTCTTTTTCTGTACTTGACATTGGCGGCATGACTTTTTGGAACATTTTCATCGCGCGGATAGAGAAAAGCGATTGACGTACGGGAGTGAAGACAAAAGGAAATAAAACCAAGGCAACTGGCAGTAACATCCAGTAGCTCCAAATATTGATGACCCCCATAACCGCGGTATAGGCCAATAATAATATTGAGCTAAAAACTAAAGAGGTTTTGTGGTAACAAAGTACGCCGATTAAGGCGAGAAATAACACAATGCTGAGAAGGATCATAGTTAAGCTCCTGTCCACTTGTAAGAGGTCTGACCTGTTTGTTGCTTTAATCTATACCTATTAATAAAGGATTAGCAATGTATTTACATCTTAATTACAACTTAGCTCACAAAAACGTCATATAAAGGAAATTATCGTAGTAATTAGTCTTATTTGTTTTATGAAAAGTCAGGTTATTGGTTATGAGATACGGTGAATTTTGTCGATAGGGTCATGACAGCACAATCAAAAGTAGAAACAAAATTATCCCTGTGCAACAATCTGACTATTAAAGATTAATTACTGATATCTATCTGAGTTTTGCCATGGAACGCCATTTTTCTTTTAGGATAATTTGGATGTAAATTAATCGTAATTTCTGTAACGTATTCTTAATTAAGAGGAAATCTCATGTATCAAGACTTAATCCGCGGCGAGCTGACTGAAGCGGCCGAGACGTTATCGAATTTCCTTAGCGATGATGCCAATATTAATGCTATCCAACAGGCTGCCGTTCTACTTGCTGACTCTTTTAAAGCAGGTGGCAAAGTATTATCTTGTGGTAATGGGGGCTCTCACTGTGATGCAATGCATTTTGCTGAAGAATTAACAGGGCGCTACCGCGAAAACCGCCCAGGTTATCCTGCGATTGCTATTTCAGATGTGAGTCATTTATCTTGTGTGAGTAATGACTTCGGCTATGAGTATGTTTTTTCGCGCTTTATTGAAGCTGTTGGCATGAAAGGTGATGTTTTACTCGGAATTTCTACCTCAGGTAATTCAGGAAACATTATTAAAGCGATTGCCGCTGCGCGTGAAAAAGGTATGAAAGTCATCACGCTAACAGGGAAAGATGGCGGGAAAATGGCTGGAACCGCGGATATTGAAATTCGTGTTCCACACTTTGGGTATGCCGACCGTATCCAAGAAATTCATATTAAAGTTATTCATATCTTAATTCAGTTAATCGAAAAAGAGATGGTGAAGTAACGTTATTATTGATCAGGAGCTTTTAAATGTGCGAGTTACTTGGCATGAGTGCCAATGTTCCAACCGATATTTCGTTTAGCCTAAGTGGGTTAATTTCCCGAGGGGGCCAAACAGGCCCACATAAAGATGGTTGGGGAATTACCTTTTATGAGGGGCTCGGGTGTCGCACATTTAAAGATCCTCAACCTAGCTTTTTATCACCTGTCGCTCGTTTTGTGCAGGAATACCCGATTAAATCAGAAAGTGTTGTTGCGCATATTCGCCAAGCAAATCGGGGGGATGTGTCGTTAGCAAATACTCACCCCTTTACTCGTGAGCTATGGGGACGTAATTGGACTTATGCACATAATGGGCAGTTAAAGGGGTATCGTACACTGAAAACTGGACGTTATTGCCCAATAGGTGAAACTGATAGCGAATGGGCATTTTGTTGGATACTTCATCAACTCAGTGAAAAATACCCACGCAGGCCATCGAATTGGAAAAGCGTGTTCCGTTTTATTGCGACATTAGCTGACCAATTACGTCATAAAGGGGTATTTAATATGTTGCTGTCTGATGGGCAATATATGATGGCCTTTAGCTCGACGAATTTACATTGGTTAACGCGTAAGGCACCGTTTGGTAAAGCAAAATTACTTGACCAAGATATTGAAATCGATTTTGAGCAGTGCACGACCCCCACTGATGTGGTCTCTGTTATCGCAACGCAACCACTAACGGGTAATGAAAACTGGCAGCGAATTGACCCAGGTAATTTCGTCTTATTCTATCTTGGTGAGCGCATATTGTGATTTAGACCCTAACAATTTTGTTGGGGTATCAGCTTGGTCAATAACCGCATATTTACCTAAAGCGACCGACACCTCGGCAGGCCTTCCTGTGCGGTTGAAATACTCGTAAGCGGGTTGTAGCTGCTTCCAGAAGGCATAATGGCTGGAATTACGGTAGCGCAGCATATTTTCATTTGTCATTTTAAATGGGTAAATGCTGACATTAATGACCGACTGTCCGCTGAGTAAGGCCGTTTCTACTGTTTGGTAAATCTCACCCATATATTTATCGGTCATGGCATAACATCCCACCGAAACGCAACTGCCGTGGATCATAAGATAGCTACCGCTATAGCCTTGCGCTTTATCAAACTCATTAGGAAAACCAATATTGATAGATCGGTAATACCGACTATTAGGATTGAGCTGTTCCGCTGTAATTTGATAAAATCCTTCTGGACTTTTCAGATCGCCTTCAATTTTTTTTGGACCTAGCCCTCCTGAAAACTTACAAATTGGGTAAGTTTTCGACAGTTTATATTTTCCTGATGGTGTTTTTTGATAGAGTTCTAATAAACCTTCTTGCTTAAATATTTGAATAAAAATGGATGAGTTTGAGCTATCCGATACGTTATTATTAAGTAGAAATGAATAGTTACTCGCCTGAATAGCAGGAGAATATATGAGTACAAATAAAAAAATTGCACTAAAAAATTTACTTAATTTCATATCTAAGCCATATCAAGAAAATGTTATTGAACAAAAAGAGTACATATTTTATGCATTCTAGACGAGTAAATCGAAAATTAATATAGTTTGTTAATAGTTTTTAAATGAACCTTTATTGTGTAAATAATAAACAATGATCGATAAATATGAGCTTAAATATCGATAATACCGAATTGTTAACAGAAAAATTTAAATATTAATGCAATTTGCTTGAACTATGTCACTTCTATAGCCGGACATAGAGAGTGGGAACTGATAAAATTGTGGGTGGCAGAAGATAAAATTTAGTAACAATTATGTGAGAATACCTGCTTAAGTGATGACGATTACTTGAGCTATTTTTTATTTAATGAGTCGCTATCATTCATTGCTGAATCGTTAGCTTAGGGTTTAACTGATAAACTTGTGCAGATCTTATGATTAAAATTAAAAAAGGCCTCAACCTTCCTATCGCAGGTGAGCCAGCCCAAGTGATAGAAGACGGCCCGAAAATTCAACACGTAGCTGTGCTAGGTGAGGAATATGTCGGAATGCGTCCTTCGATGCTGGTTAAAGAAGGTGAGCGTGTAGTTAAAGGACAGGTTCTTTTTGAAGATAAAAAGAACCCAGGGGTTTTATTTACAAGCCCAGCCTGCGGTAAAATTGTTGCTATTCATCGTGGTGAGCGTCGTGTGCTTCAATCTGTTGTCATCGAAATTGATGGTGATGAACAAGAAACATTTGCAGCTTATACTCGTGATGAGCTATCAACATTAACGCAACAACAAGTCGAAGATAACTTGATCAAATCGGGTCTGTGGACATCTTTAAGAACGCGTCCATTTAGCCGTTCACCACAACCGGGTTCTTCACCTATCGCTATTTTTGTCACTGCAATGGATACTAACCCACTTGCAGCGGATCCTGTTTTAATTATTAAAGAGCAAGAACAAGCATTTAACGATGGGCTTTTGGTTCTAAGTCGTTTAACAGAAGGTAAAATCCATGTGTGTCATGGAGAGGGAGACTTACCGAAGAATACGGCACATAACCAAATTTCTTATACTCAGTTTGCAGGGCCGCATCCTGCTGGTTTAGCGGGAACTCATATTCATTTCTTAGAACCTGTGAGTATTAAGAAAAAAGTTTGGAGCCTTAATTACCAAGACGTTATTGCTATTGGTAAGCTATTTGTTACGGGTCACCTATACACAGACCGCGTGATTTCATTAGCAGGGCCACAAGTTGAAAAACCTCGTCTTCTGCGTACTCGCCTAGGTGCTGATTTATATGAATTAACACAAGGTCAGCTTAAAGCGGGTGAAAATCGTATTATTTCCGGTTCAGTCCTTTGGGGCGTGACATGCGATGATACCCATCACTATCTTGGTCGTTTTCATAATCAAGTCTCAGTGTTAGCCGAAGGTCGCAATAAAGAGTTATTTGGCTGGATTATGCCTGGTGTTAATAAATTTACGATTACTCGTACCACAATCGGGCATTTCCTGAAAAATAAACGTTTTAATTTTACAACGACAATGAACGGTGGAGAGCGTTCGATGGTGCCAATTGGTAACTACGAGCGAGTCATGCCTCTCGATATCATGGTCACTCATTTATTGCGTGATCTCCTTGCTGGAGACACTGACTCATCACAAGAATTGGGCTGTTTAGAGTTGGACGAAGAAGATTTAGGTTTATGTACCTACGTTTGCCCAGCGAAATATGAATATGGTCCGGTGCTACGCGATGTTCTGACCAAGATTGAGCTAGAAGGGTGATTCCATGGGTCTGAAAAATTTATTTGAAAAGTATGAGCACCATTTTGAGCCCGGTGGAAAGCTAGAAAAATACTATGCGTTATTTGAAGCAGTTTCGACTGTTTTTTACACGCCGGGTACGGTAACAAAAGGGCGTTCTCATGTCAGGGATACTATTGACCTGAAACGTATGATGATATTGGTGTGGCTAGCGGTTTTCCCAGCTATGTTCTGGGGAATGTATAACGTTGGTAACCAAGCCATCCCAGCTTTGCATCAATTATATAGCGGGGCTGAATTACAGCAAGTTCTAGCTAGTGATTGGCATTATAGCTTAGCGCAGTTTTTAGGCGCATCACTTTCGATGGATGCGGGATGGGGAAGTAAAATGCTGCTGGGTGCAGTGTATTTCCTTCCTATTTATGCAGTCGTTTTCTTAGTCGGTGGTTTCTGGGAAGTGTTATTCGCCATGATCCGCGGCCATGAAATAAACGAGGGCTTCTTTATTACCTCGATTCTATTTGCCTTAATTGTGCCGCCAACCATTCCTTTATGGCAGGCTGCATTAGGTATCACGTTCGGGGTTGTTATTGCGAAAGAAATTTTTGGCGGTACTGGGCGTAACTTCTTAAACCCGGCATTGGCTGGACGTGCTTTCTTATTCTTTGCTTATCCTGCTCAAATATCAGGTGACTTAGTTTGGACCGCTGCAGATGGCTTCTCTGGTGCAACACCATTATCACAATGGGCAACAGGTGGTGAGCATGCGCTAATGAACACAGTGACTCATGAGCCTATTACTTGGATGCAAGCCTTTTTAGGTAATATGCCAGGTTCAATTGGTGAAGTGTCAACTCTGATGCTGTTTATTGGTGGGGCTCTTATCATGTTCTTCCGTATCGCATCATGGCGCATTGTTGCTGGTGTGATGGTTGGTATGATTGCAATGTCCTACCTATTCAACGCGATTGGCTCTGATACCAACCCGTTATTTGCTATGCCATGGTGGTGGCACATGGTACTCGGTGGCTTCGCATTCGGTATGATTTTTATGGCGACAGACCCAGTATCAGCTTCATTCACAGACAAAGGTAAATGGGCGTACGGCATTCTGATCGGTGTAATGTGTGTTCTTATCAGGGTTGTTAACCCAGCTTATCCAGAAGGGATGATGCTGGCGATCCTATTCGCCAACCTGTTTGCTCCTCTGTTTGACTATCTGGTCGTTCAAGCAAATATTAAGCGGAGAAAAGCTCGTGGCTAATGAAAAACCAATTAATAACGATAGCGTCGGCAGAACATTTCTAGTTGTTTTTATTCTTTGTCTAGTGTGCTCTATTGTCGTCGCAGGTGCTGCCGTTGGTTTAAAACCACAGCAGCAAGAACAGATTCAGTTAGATACTCAACGTAACATTTTAAGTGTTGCTGGGTTGCTACAGCCTAAAATGACCGCTGAGGAAGTTCAAAATGTGTATAAGGATCGCATCGAACCTAAACTTTTGAATTTTAAAACTAATGAATTATCTGATAGCACTAGCCGTTATGACTTAAATAGCGAGCTACGCAGCGAAGAAACGAGTATTGCACTCTCTCCTGCAGAGGATATTGCAAAAATCCGCCGTCGTGCCAATAGCGCTGAAATCTATTTGGTTAAAGATGAAGCAGGAAAAGTATCACAAATTATTTTACCTGTTTACGGTTCTGGTTTGTGGTCTGTCATGTATGCCTTTATTGCGGTAGATGTAGATGGTGTTACCTCTCGTGGTATTACTTACTACGCACATGGTGAAACACCAGGGCTGGGTGGTGAGGTTGATAACCCTCAGTGGAAAGCACAATGGCCAGGTAAAAAGCTGTTCAATGAACAGGGGGTTCCGGCAATTAAAATCGTGCGCGGTGGTGCTACAGATAACCCATACGGTATCGACGGCCTTTCAGGTGCGACTCTAACATCGAACGGGATCCAACATATGTTTGATTTCTGGTTAGGGGATAACGGTTTTGGTCCGTTCCTGAAAAAAGTACGTGAAGGAGCGCTGAATAATGGCTGATTCAAAAGAAGTAAAACGCGTCCTACTTGGGCCGCTATTTGATAACAACCCAATTGCTTTACAGGTATTAGGGGTTTGTTCTGCACTTGCAGTGACAACGAAGTTAGAAACCGCACTCGTTATGACGATCGCTGTAACCTTAGTAACGGCTTTTTCTAACTTCTTTATCTCACTCATCAGGAACTATATTCCGAGCAGTGTGCGTATTATCGTTCAAATGGCGATCATTGCATCTTTAGTTATTGTCGTTGACCAAATTTTACGTGCATACGCCTATGAAATATCAAAACAACTTTCTGTATTTGTTGGCTTGATTATTACTAACTGTATCGTCATGGGACGTGCTGAAGCTTACGCAATGAAAGCACCACCAATTGAAAGCTTCATGGACGGTATTGGTAACGGCCTTGGTTATGGTGTGATCCTTGTTTTAGTCGGCTTTTTCCGTGAGTTATTTGGTTCCGGCAAATTGTTTGGTATCACAGTTTTTGAATCACTACAAACCGGTGGTTGGTACATGCCAAATGGCTTGTTCCTCCTCGCGCCAAGTGCATTCTTTATCATTGGTATGCTGATTTGGGGACTACGTACTCTGAAACCAGCTCAGGTAGAGAAGGACTAATCACATGGAACACTATATTAGCCTATTTGTTAAAGCCATTTTTATTGAAAATATGGCATTAGCGTTTTTCTTGGGAATGTGTACTTTCCTTGCGGTGTCGAAGAATGTAAAAACCGCTTTTGGACTGGGTATCGCTGTAACGGTAGTTCTGGGGATCTCTGTCCCAGCCAATAACTTAGTATACAACTTGGTGTTACGTGATGGTGCGATTGCCGAAGGTATCGATTTATCCTTCTTGAACTTCATCACTTTTATCGGTGTTATTGCCGCGTTAGTTCAGATTCTTGAAATGATTTTAGACCGCTACTTCCCGTCACTGTATAACGCGTTAGGTATCTTTTTGCCATTGATTACCGTTAACTGTGCCATTTTCGGTGGTGTTTCTTTCATGGCTCAGCGTGATTATAACTTTAGCGAATCGATTGTGTATGGGTTCGGTTCGGGGATCGGCTGGATGCTCGCAATCGTATTGCTGGCGGCTATCCGTGAGAAGATGAAGTACTCAGATATTCCATCGGGTCTAAAAGGGTTAGGTATCACCTTTGTGACAACCGGTTTAATGGCATTGGGCTTTATGTCCTTCTCCGGTGTGCAGCTATAAAGGCGAGAAGAATTCATGGAAATTATTATTTTAGGTGTCGTGATGTTTACCCTGATTGTCTTGGTGCTGACAGGTTTAATCCTGTTTGCTAAATCCAAGCTAGTCAATACAGGGAACATCAAAGTTGAAGTTAATGGCGATCCAGACAAAAGTTTTGAAGCTCCGGCGGGCGACAAACTGTTAGGCATGCTATCAAACCAAGGTATTTTTGTTTCATCAGCATGTGGCGGCGGTGGCTCTTGTGGTCAGTGCCGTGTGAAAATCAAAGAAGGCGGTGGTGATATTCTGCCAACTGAGCTTTCACACATCAACAAACGTGAAGCAAAAGAAGGCTGCCGATTAGCGTGTCAGGTCAACGTTAAGCAAGATTTAAAAATTGAGCTTCCAGAAGAAATTTTTGGTGTGAAAAAATGGGAGTGTGAAGTTATTTCTAATGATAACAAAGCCACTTTCATTAAAGAGCTTAAACTGAAAATTCCAGAAGGAGAGGTAGTTCCTTTCCGTGCGGGTGGTTTTATTCAGATTGAATGTCCGGCACATGTTGTCAAATACGAAGATTTTGATGTACCAGAAGAGTACCGCGAAGATTGGGATAAATTTAACCTGTTCCGTTATGTATCTGAGGTTAAAGAGCCAACTGTTCGCGCCTATTCGATGGCAAACTACCCGGAAGAGTATGGCATTATCATGCTAAACGTGCGTATTGCTACGCCACCACCTCGTAATCCAGATGTCCCACCGGGGATCATGTCTTCTTATATTTGGTCATTAAAGCCAGGGGATAAAGTCACTATTTCTGGGCCGTTTGGTGAATTCTTTGCTAAAGAAACGGAAGCAGAAATGGTGTTTATCGGTGGTGGTGCGGGAATGGCGCCAATGCGTTCTCACATATTTGACCAACTGCGTCGTTTGGATTCTAAACGTAAGATCAGTTTCTGGTATGGTGCGCGTTCAGTCCGTGAAATGTTCTACACTGAAGATTTTGACCAACTTGCCGCAGAACATGAAAACTTTACATGGCATGTCGCGCTTTCAGACCCTATGCCTGAAGATAATTGGGATGGTTATACAGGTTTCATCCATAATGTCTTATATGAAAACTACTTAAAAGACCATCCAGCGCCAGAAGATTGTGAGTTCTATATGTGTGGACCTCCAATGATGAATGCTGCTGTGATTAAAATGTTGAAAGACCTCGGTGTTGAAGATGAAAATATCCTGTTGGATGACTTCGGTGGTTAAGCAACTTAGCTGATTTTATTAGACTTATCAAAGTCAGTAGACAGTAACACTTTAAAGAGGGAAAATATTTTCCCTCTTTGTGATTTTAGTAAATCTATTAAGTGCTAATTAGTTAGCGCTTAATAGGTAGATTTATAATTATTTTGACTGGAACATTCTCTGCATGGGTGACGATGTAAAGTGTGTTAATAGTCTGGGCGGCCTTAACAAAATGCGCTCATGATTGACGCGGAGAAAATTATGCTAAGTAAAAGAATCTATACCCCAATACTGCTATTTGTTGCAGCTCTGTTTCTTACTGCCTGTGGTGGACCTGAACAACAGAATCTTCAGGGGCAAACGATGGGGACGTACTATTCGGTTAAATATGTTACAGATTCTTCGGAGCCAAAGCCTGAAGTCATTCAAGCCGAAATAGATAAACGTTTGGAGGAAGTTAACGACCAAATGTCAACATATCGCCCAGATTCAGAATTAAGTCGTTTTAATCAATTTAAAGAAGTGAATACGCCGTTCCCAGTTTCTGCAGCAACCGCAACTGTGGTTAAAAAAGCCATTGAAATTAATAAGCTTACTAATGGTTCATTAGATGTAACGGTTGGGCCTTTAGTTAATTTATGGGGTTTTGGCCCTGAAGGAAGAGTGACTAAAGCGCCTTCTGATGAAGAGTTGGCTAAGCGTAGAGCCTGGACTGGTATCGAGAAACTCTCGGTTCAGGATAATAACCTAATTAAAACGATCCCTGAGCTGTACGTCGACCTTTCCTCAATTGCTAAAGGTTATGGTGTCGACGTTGTTGCTGAATATTTAGAATCATTGGATATCAATAATTATATGGTTGATATTGGTGGTGAAGTGCGTACGAAAGGAACAAATGGTAAAGAAGTACCATGGCGTATTGCAATAGAAAAACCTGTAGCGGATGGGGTAAGCCAAACAGCACAAGAGATTATTGAACCAGGTGACCGTTCTATCGCTACATCAGGAGATTACCGTAATTATTTCGAGCAAGATGGCGTTCGTTTTTCTCATACCATTGACCCAAAAACAGGCAAGCCAATCACTCATAATTTAGTTTCTATTACGGTGATTGCAGAAAATTGCATGAGTGCTGATGGCCTATCTACGGGGCTAAATGTTTTAGGGCCTGAAGTTGGCTTTGATTTAGCTGAAAAAATGAATATTCCTGTTTTTATGATTGTTAAGACAGATAAAGGTTTTGAAGAGCGTTATACTAAGGCATTCGAACCATTTTTAACTAAAAAACAGTAGTTGTGGGAGGATAAAAGATGCTAAATGTTTTTATTGCAGCCTTTGTACTGTTTTTGCTGGCCTTTTTAGGCATGTCACTTGGATATATTATTAAGCGTAAGAGTATCCAAGGTAGCTGTGGCGGGTTAAGCAGTATTGGTGTTGATAAAGTGTGTGATTGCCCTGAGCCTTGCGATGCACGTAAAAAGCGTATGGCACGTGAAGAAGCCCGCCAAAAAATACTGGATAAAAATCGTATTATTTGAATAGTAATATTTAACGGTTCTATAACTAGTAATGAGCCGGAGATGTCTAAATATAGTTATTAGACATCTCCAAATATTACTTTCCCGTTATACAGCCTAAATTAATTGCATTTTCTTAGCACATGAAACAGAGACAGGGTAATTAACATGCATGCTTTTTGTCTCACCATCAAATCTAATCGTGACCTTTCCATTATCATTGTTGTTAATTTGGCAAGGTAAAAAATCACCACTACTCCACAGTTCATTACTTTTCGTAGTAATTTTAGCTTTCCAAGCACTTTTACCTGTTGTTGAGTAAGGGAATGAATTTTCGTTAGAGCTAGATGTGGCATGAGCTAGATTATAAAATATAAACACATTATCATAGGGGTTATCACTATTATGATAATGTATTTCAACTTTCCTTAATGTTTCATTCCAATAATTCTCGACAATCATTGTTCCAATATTTGACATATAAAACCTTTTTTAAATTATTTTAAATAGAATTTTTGTGACGGATTAAATATATCAAGTTTTCTATAGCGGTAAATTAAGAACAATTATTATTAATTGATGAAAAGAATGTTTTTAAGATGTGATTTAATTCCTAAGCTATTATTAAAGTAATAATAGCTTAGGAGATGTTATTAGATTATTTTTTAAATGCTTTTGGGGAATCAACCATTACAGCATCAACACCAATTTCTTTTGCGAGTTGGTAGTCACTGTCATTATTAACACCAAAGACAATGATATAGGCATTACCATTTTTTCTAAAACAGTCGATGGCCTCTTTATCCCATGAAAGGGTAGCTGGTGAGCGTGCCTCACCTAATGTATATTTTTCAACTACTTCAACTTTACGATGTAGCTCAAAGCCATACCAACGAGTGGTGGTTTTGTCATTTTCTATTGAGCATTGATGGTTCATCACGATATTTGCCAACATAGTCCGAGTTTCATCACGGCTTTCAAATAGTGAAATTTTTGATGAAAGGGATTTTAGCGCTTTTAAAAATTCATCATTAGTGGAATAAAAACGTACTCGGCTAAATGAATTAGTTTTATCTAGTAATGCAAGGATAGCTTGTGCTTGGATATTAGGGTCTGCATCAGGTGATTTTAAATCAATATAAAAAGTCGTATCAGGGTATTTTTTTAAAATAGTTTCTAGTCTACTAATAGTAGTATCTTGCATAGGTAGTTGCAGGTTATTTTTTATATTGTATTTATATGCAGCATTTATACGGTTAAGTTGCAGGGCATTATATTTTGATACAGGACCTTCATGGTCTGTAAGTGAGCTTAAGTCACTTGGACGATATAAAACGAGTTGATTATCTTTACTTAACTGAGCGGTAAGCCAAATAGCATCAGCATTATTTTTCTTCGCTAAATCAATTGCATAAATTGTATTTTCTGGTGCATCAGCCGTTCCTGCACGGTGAGCAACAATTTTAGGGGATAGTGCAAAAACGGTTTGGCTAGCAAACAGTATTATGAGAGTTGCCATAAATTTAAAATATTTTGATGTTGATGTAATTGCCATAGAGATGATCCATAAATAGTTTTTCAAGGTATTGTCGTTGGTAAAACAACTCTTTTTATTACTTTTTTGTTTAAAAGTAAGTATTAACACTTATTTTTAAGACAAACTTTAAATAAAATCTTTATTGGATAGATTGGCAGATGATTATTGCAATATGATGAATTACCTAGTTATCATTAAGTTAGCTTGTTATTCATCCATTTATGGTGGTCTGATAATAATTGCATGGCTATTAAAGATGCTGTATATTTAAACAGTTGATTGATTGTTAGGGTATACTCGTGCGTAAAATTATTCATATTGATATGGACTGCTTTTATGCCGCCATCGAGATGCGTGACGACCCAAGCCTTCGCAATGTACCTATTGCGGTGGGAGGTAGCGCAGATCGCCGAGGAGTGATTAGTACTGCAAATTATGAAGCACGTCGCTACGGTGTTCATAGTGCGATGTCTACAGCGATTGCACTTAGGCTTTGCCCTCACTTGAAAGTGGTTCCTGGGCATATGGCACTTTATAAAGAAACTTCTCTTCATATTCGAAAAATATTTGCGCGTTACACAGACCTCATAGAACCGCTTTCTCTTGATGAGGCTTATTTGGATGTTACGGATTGTACGCAATTACACGGCTCTGCAACGTTAATTGCTGAGGCTATCCGTAAGCAAATCTTTGATGAATTACAGCTCACTGCTTCAGCGGGGATCGCTCCAATAAAATTTTTGGCAAAGATTGCTTCCGATATGAACAAACCGAATGGCCAATTCGTGATCACACCACAAGATATCGATCAATTCGTTCTTAAATTGCCGCTAAAAAAAATACCAGGAGTGGGTAAGGTAACAGCCCAAAAATTAGCGGATATGGGGTTGGTGACTTGTGCCGATGTTCAAAAATATGATGTAGTTGCGTTGATTAAAAGCATGGGGAAATTTGGGCAGGTACTTTGGGAGCGTTGCCATGGTATCGATGAACGTGCGATTAACCCTGATAGGCTTAGGAAATCGGTAGGAGTTGAACGTACACTTACAGAAGATATCTATCAATGGGAAGATTGCTTGCCGTTGTTGGATAAATTATACGATGAACTCCAACTGCGTTTAGCAAAGGTAAAGCCTGACCTTCGTATTGCTCGCCAAGGTGTAAAATTTAAATTTGCAGACTTTCAGCAAACGACACAAGAACATGTATACCCAGTTCTCAATAAACAAGATTTGGTACAAATAGCGAAAAAAGCTTGGGATAACCGCCGCTTAGGGCGTGGCGTTCGGTTAGTTGGTTTGCATGTGATGCTGCAAAGTCCTCAGCTTGAACGGCAATTATTACTTGAATTATAAAAAACACCCATCGTATGATAGGTGTTTGATTTACAATTAATTAGTTGTTTATTCTTTAACTGGAATTGCTTTTAAAACCGCAGTTAATAATTTCCAATACTCACCAACGCTTGCAATATGCACACGCTCATCAGGGGAGTGCGCACCACGAATAGTTGGCCCAATTGAAACCATATCCATGTCTGGGTAAGGCTTTTTGAATAAGCCACACTCAAGGCCTGCGTGGATCACCATCACATTAGGAATTTTACCGAATAGTTTGTTGTAGGTATCACTGACTAAATGCATCACTGGTGAGTCTGCATCGGGCTGCCAACCAGGGTAGCTGCCTTCTGCTCGATATTGGGCTTGTGCTAATTTACTGATAGATGTCAGCATGTTAACAACGTAGTTCTTGCCGCTATCGATAAGTGAGCGAACAAGGAAGATAATTTCTGCTTTATCTTCAGCTAGGCGTACCACACCTTCATTAAGTGACGTTTCAACCACGCCAATAGCCACATCGCTCATGCGAATTACACCGTTCGGTGCTGCATTTAAGAAGAAAACAAAACGCTTTTGGCAATCATCAGAAAGGGCTTTTAGCTCACTTTGCGTTTCGTCAAGTAGCAGAACAAGGTTAGGCTCAACAACAGCTAATTCATTTTTCAGAATATCTTCATAGCGCGTTCTCAGTGCCGTTAATTCAGCAACTTTGTCTGCTGGAACAGCAATAATGGCATAGGCTTCACGAGGAATCGCATTGCGAACAGTACCCCCTCTGAAATCTAATAATTTTAGGCTTAAATCTTCTGCGTGCCCTGCTAGAAAACGAGCTAACAGCTTATTGGCATTACCTAAACCTAAATGTACATCACCACCGGAGTGACCACCTTTTAGGCCTTTTAGGGTCATTGTGAAGGTTTTATAGCCTTGTGGTAATGCTTCACGAGTCAGGTCAAACGTGGTTGTAAAATCAACACCACCAGCGCAACCCATGTAAATTTCACCTTCTTCTTCGGAGTCGGTGTTTATCAAAATATCTGCTTGTAACCAGCCTGCTTTCAAGCCAAAAGCACCTTCCATACCGGCTTCTTCGGTCATGGTCAGGAGAACTTCCATTGGCCCATGCTCAACGCTATCGTCAGCAAGAACAGCCAAAGCAGAAGCTAAGCCAATGCCGTTATCAGCACCTAAAGTGGTGCCTTCAGCAGTAACCCACTCACCATTAACATAGGGACGAATTGGATCTGTTTTAAAGTCATGTACCGTGTCGTTATTTTTTTGTGGCACCATGTCCAAGTGAGCTTGTAAAACAACACCTTTACGGTTTTCATAACCAGGCGTAGCAGGTTTACGGATCAGAATATTGCCTACTTCATCACGTTCAACGTGAAAGCCTTTTTGTTTTGACCAATCAACAATATGCGCGGCTAAGGCTTCTTCGTGATACGAAGGGTGTGGGATAGAACAGATTTTAGCGAAGATGTCCCATAGCGGCTGGGGGGATAATGTAGCTAGCTCAGACACGTCTCTCTCCTTTTATTTTCCCTTTATATTTCAATCTGTAGCGTTGTTGGCTTCATTCATAAATCCCAGTCACATACTTATGTATGCTCCTAGGATTTACTCATTTGCCGCCTAGCTACAAATTGAACTATTTAGGGATAATATCCTGAATAACCCAGTAGGAGCTGATTGGCAACCAACATTAATTTCAGCTTCAATTTTAAAAGGAATATTGCTGTAATTATGACCTAACAGCCTGAAGTTTCGAATTAAAGGCTGCCTCTTTTATAAACTCAGGATAACACTTTCTTTTGAGCAATGGACAGTGTAAATGATAATAATTAATGGCTAATGGTGCTTTTTACTGGTTTTTAACCGGCCAAATCACTATAATCTCGCGCAACCTTTTTTCCGCAAGACACTTTTCAGATTTACTCAGCAGTCGGGACCCGAATTTTATGAGCGAAAAATATGTCGTAACGTGGGATATGTTGCAAATACATGCCCGTAAACTCGCACAACGTTTATTACCAGTAGAGCAATGGACCGGTATTATCGCGGTTAGCCGTGGTGGCCTTGTTCCTGGAGCACTGCTTGCACGCGAACTTGGTATTCGTAACGTTGATACCGTTTGTATTTCTAGCTATGACCATAATAACCAGCGCGAATTAACCGTGATTAAACGCGCAGAAGGTGATGGTGAAGGCTATATTGTCATCGATGATTTAGTAGATACAGGCGGCACAGCTCAAGCTATCCGTAACATGTACCCTAAAGCACATTTTGTCACCATCTTTGCAAAACCTGCAGGCCGTCCATTAGTTGATGACTACGTAGTTGATATTCCACAAGACACATGGATCGAACAACCATGGGACATGGGTGTCGTTTTTGTTAAACCATTGTGTGAACAAGATAAATAAATCTGTTTTTCATGAGCGTTTTAGGTGAAAACATTGTAATTATAAAGCGTTATAGGTTTTATTGATTGCAAAAACACATTAATACCTAAAATTTTTGAGCTAAACACGATATAATTTGGGGAGTGCATTTTTGCATTCCCTTTATTTTTGGCCAAATTCAACTCTGATCGACAAGGAAATAGGGATGACTCAGCAAAACCTTTCAGAAAAACTTTTCAAACCTAAAGTCAGACAAGTTGAAACATCAACATTAGTCTCTTATTCATCTCAAACAATTTCTCAAATTAAAGAACACAGCGTGTTAAGTGGCTCCCATCATGCGGGTTGGTACCGTATGATTAATCGTTTAATGTGGATTTGGCGAGGAATAGACGCCTTAGAAATTGAAGAAGTGCTAAGTCGTATTGCTATCTCAGATGCTGAGCGTAGCAATGATAATTTGTTGGATACGGTCATTGGCAACCGTCGTGGAAACTGGTGTTTCGAATGGTCCCAGCAAGCCATGCGTTGGCAGCAAAAAGCATTAGAATTTGAAAAAGGTGCAGAGGCAGGGGAGGCTTGGTTACGTTCTGCTAATTTGTACAGCATTGCCGCTTATCCTTTTATTAAAGGTGACGAGCTGGCTGACCAAGCTATTTTGCTGGCTTGCAAAGCTTATGATAGTGCCGCAAAATTTTCTCAATATCGCCTAAAGAAAATTCCTTTCAAAGTTGATGGTGGGAAAGAAGTCTGCGGTTTTTTACATATTCCTTCACAGGGGCAAGGGCCTTATCCGACAGTGATGATCTGTGGCATGTTAGATAGCTTACAGATTGATTTCTGTCGCTATTTTCGCGACTACCTCGAACCACTCGGTATTGCGATGCTAACATTGGATATGCCGTCAATTGGTTATTCGGTTAAACACAAGCTTACGCAGGAAACGAGCACCTTACATGAGCAAATCGTTCGACAGCTTGGGGATATTGCTTGGATTGATCATACGCGTTTTGGCATCGTTGGTATGCGTTTTGGCGCAAATATAGCGTTAAGATTAGCTTATAAGTGCCCTGATAAGATTAAAGCAGTCGCTGTCATAGGGCCAATTGTCCACAGTTTATTGCATGAAGAGAAATATCAGCAAGATATTCCTCGGATGGTTTTGGATGTATTCGCCAGTCGTTTGGGTATTTATCAAGTTGATGGTTCTGCTTTACGTCATGAATTAAGTTGCTATTCACTTAAAAATCAAGGGCTTTTGGGGCGGCGCAGTAAGGTTCCAATGCTATCGGTTAGTCTTAAAGATGACATTTACAGCCCCAAAGCAGAGTCTGATTTAATTCGACGTTCATCGATGGATGCTGACACGATAATGCTACCAAGCCAGCCCGTTTTTGCTAATTTTGAAAAGGCGCTAAGTGAAACTACTAATTGGTTAAAAGCAAAAATACTTTAATTTTATTTAATAACTTGCTTATTTTTTCCCATTTGTTAAAAAGGTGTCTTCCCAAGAAGGAGATCCTTAACATGGCTTTACCGACTGATTACTCAAATGGAAAGTATTTAAAGAAGTTTGCTTCGATAGGACCTTATTTACGTGAAAAACAATGTTTAAATGGCTGTTATATATTCGATAGCCTCGTTGTTTGCGTGAATGCAAATATTGCCCCAGAAAAACGTGAATTTTGGGGGTGGTGGTTAAAATTGGTTGCAACTGATAAGGGGTTTGAATTTACTTATCATTTGGGCTTATACAACAGCCATGGTAGTTGGCAAGTCAAAGCATTAAAAGATGCACCAACCATTGAGGCGACAGAGCAAAATTTAGTGTCTTTTCACCAAGCCCTTGCAAAACAGCTATCTGAACTTGAGTTAAGCCTCTTTCCCTCCCCGCTAATGACAGAATTAAAACTGGAATTAAGCGCATAAATTTGTTTTAAACCAACTTTTGTTGAATTTTGCGTTATGCCTGTTGGCATAACGCGCTTCTCCTGATAAAAATGATACCTACTTTTTGGTTTATTAATCCTAATGGCAGAAAAATGATGAAAAATAGCCAGACGCTGGTAGTTAAATTAGGGACCAGTGTATTAACAGGGGGCTCGCGCCGTTTAAATCAAGCTCATATTGTTGAGCTGGTTAGGCAGTGCGCGCAGCAATATGAAAAAGGGCATCGTATTATTATTGTGACTTCTGGGGCAATTGCCGCAGGTCGCGAACACTTAAATTACCCCGAACTGCCGGCTACCATAGCATCTAAACAGTTGCTTGCGGCGGTCGGTCAAAGTCGTTTAATCCAGTTATGGGAACGGTTATTCTCCATTTATGGCATTCATATCGGGCAAATGTTACTGACACGAGCCGATTTAGAAGACAGAGAACGTTTCTTAAATGCACGAGATACCTTGCAAGCACTGCTAGATAACGGAATCATTCCAGTTATCAATGAAAATGATGCTGTGGCTACCGCAGAAATCAAAGTCGGTGATAATGACAATCTATCCGCTTTGGCCGCGATTCTTGGCGATGCAGATAAACTGCTATTATTGACAGATATCGAAGGCTTATATGATGCTGATCCACGCAGTAATCCAAATGCAAAATTGATCCCTGAAGTGTATGGTATCAATGATGAACTTCGCGAAATGGCGGGGGGAAGCGTTAGCGGGTTAGGAACCGGTGGAATGGCAACTAAATTACAAGCAGCAGATGTCGCGGGCCGCGCAGGAATTGATGTTATCATTGCAGCAGGCAATAAACCGGATGTTATTAATGCGGTTATTGAAAATCTTCCAGTTGGTACCCGTTTTTATGGGCAAAAAAATCCAATGGAAAA
The DNA here is from genome assembly GCF_028481025.1 of Providencia sp. PROV150. Lineage (NCBI taxonomy): Bacteria > Pseudomonadati > Pseudomonadota > Gammaproteobacteria > Enterobacterales > Morganellaceae > Providencia > Providencia sp. PROV150. The sequence goes on from NZ_JAMPPJ010000012.1 coordinate 226,529, forward strand.
TCGTAAACGTTGGATTTTCGGTGCTCCAGCAGCTGGAGATGTGTACATTGATGATGGTGCACAACTGGCAATTATGGAAAAAGGCAGTTCATTATTGCCAAAAGGTATTAAGAAGATTGAAGGCGATTTCTCCCGAGGCGCAGTGATCCGTATTCGTAATATGGCAGGGAAAGATCTTGCTCATGGGGTCAGCCACTATAACAGTGATGCACTTAGAATGATTGCTGGGCACCATTCACAAGAAATCAGCAAAATACTTGGCTATGAACACGGTTCTGTGGCTGTTCATCGTGATGATATGATAGTGAGTTAATTATGTTAGAGACAATGGGTAAGGCTGCAAGGGTTGCTTCATGGCAATTAGCTCAGTTAAGTACCAAACAAAAAAATGCAGCACTATTACAAATTGCAGATCTACTAGAACAAGATAATGCAGTTATACTTGCAGCGAATCAAAAAGACATGGCGCAGGCAAAAGCAAGCGGTATGACTGAGGCGTTACAAGACCGCTTATTGCTGACGCCAGAGCGTTTAAAAAGTATTGCTGATGACGTCAGAAAAGTATGCCAATTAGCTGATCCTGTTGGGCAAATCATTGATGGAAGCCAATTGGATAGCGGCTTAAATTTACAGCGCCGCCGTGTCCCATTGGGGGTTGTCGGTGTCATTTATGAAGCCCGCCCTAATGTCACCGTTGATGTGGCTTCGTTATGTTTAAAGACAGGTAATGCGGTCATTTTACGTGGCGGGAAAGAGACACACCATACTAATCTTGCAGTGGTGGAAGTTATTCAAAAAGCATTGGAAAATAGCGGCTTGCCAGCAGATGCAGTACAGGCTATTAATAACCCTGACCGTGAATTAGTTGCGCAATTACTCAAATTAGATCGCTACGTGGATATGCTAATCCCTCGAGGCGGTGCGGGTTTACATAAATTATGTCGTGAGCAATCAACGATCCCAGTAATTACCGGGGGAATTGGTGTTTGCCATACATTTGTTGATAAATCGGTAGATTTTAATAAAGCCATTAACGTGATTATTAATGCAAAAGTTCAGCGCCCAAGCGCTTGTAATTCACTGGAAACATTATTAGTTCATAAAGAGATTGCGAATGAATTTCTGCCGTTTTTAAGTGAAAAAATGGCACAACAACAAGTTACATTACATGCGAGTGAAAAAGCGCTTCCATTGCTAAAACAAGGTCCAGCTAAAGTTGTTGATGTAAAACCTGAAAACCTTGTCGATGAGTGGCTCTCACTGGATCTTAACGTAGACATTGTTGACGATATTGACGCGGCTATCGACCATATTCGTCATTATGGTACAGCCCATTCTGATGCTATCTTGACAGAATCTATTCACCAAGCTGACTATTTCGTTCAATGTGTAGATTCAGCCGCGGTATATGTTAATGCAAGCACTCGCTTTACCGATGGTGGGCAGTTTGGTTTAGGTGCAGAGGTCGCAGTGAGTACGCAAAAATTACATTCACGTGGCCCTATGGGGTTAGATGCACTAACAACGTACAAATGGATCGGGTATGGTGACTTTTTAAGTCGTCCATAATGAGTAAAAATGATGAGATAGCCACACTTGTGTGGCTTTCTTTTTTTATTTGCCAAACTAGGCAGTTTATCATAAGCAAATTTGTAATCGGTATTGCTTAGTATTTATGATGATGGGATGAAATTTAATGTTTTACATTATCGGTCCAAGAGGTTCGGGTAAAACCACAATTGGTAAAAAATTTGCAGAATCTAAAGGTTATCAATTTGTTGATACAGATAAATTGATTTTAGAAAAAGCGGGAAAAAGTATCGCAGAAATTGTTGAACAGCACGGGTGGGATTACTTTCGCCAGCTAGAGACTGACGTCCTTAAGTCGATTACGCAAAGCGATATGATTGTTTCAACTGGTGGGGGGCTTGTTCTTGCAGAAGAAAATCAGCAAATTATGCGTAATAACGGCACCGTGATTTACTTAAATACCCACCCTGAAGTTTTAGCAAAACGCCTCGCTGCGGAACCGCAAGCGGATCAGCGACCAAGTTTGACAGGAAAATCTTTAGTTGAAGAAATTGAAGAAGTAATGCAACAAAGGGAGCCTATCTACCGTGCGACAGCACATCATATTATTGATGCGGCGCAGCCTGTCGACGGCATCATCGCACAACTTAATGATTTAACTTAAACTCATGAGTGATAAGCCAGCGGTGTTTTCGGAATATACTAATTAGAGTAAAGGGAGTAGCTCAGTAAGATAGAAGTCACTAAAGGTATAGTCGTATCACACTAATATATAAAAATATAATCATAGTATAGGGACTCATTATGTTGGCAAAGATAGTCAAAACAGTACTTAAATTTTTGTTTCGCGTACAAGTTATTGGCGACGCGAAAGAATTTAATCAAGATAAATGCTTAATTACGCCCAATCATGTTTCTTTCCTAGATGGTGTATTAATCGCACTTTTTTTGCCTGTCAAACCTGTATTTGCTGTTTATTCAACATTTGCCACACCGAAAATGGTGAAGCGCCTTAAGCCCTATGCGGATATTGTCCCTCTTGATCCTGCCAACCCTCTAGGTATTCGTCATCTAGTTAAAGAGGTAGAAAAAGGGCGCCCAATAGTTATTTTCCCAGAAGGCCGAATTTCGGTTCATGGCTCTTTAATGAAAATATACGAAGGAGCGGCTTTTGTGGCAGCAAAGTCAGAAGCAAAAGTTGTTCCTATTCGTATAGAAGGTGCACAATATAGCCATTTTGGGCGGCTGAAAGGAATTTTTCCATTAAAATGGTTCCCGAAGATCACATTGCATATCTTGCCAGCACAAGAAATTCCAATGCCAGAAGCTCCTAGAGCGGTAGAGCGTCGTGCTCTGGCTGGTGAAAATCTGTACCAAATCATGAAGTCCGCACGTATGTCTTGTTTACCACAAGTCACATTAGTTGAAGAATTTATTCAAAGTGTTCAGTTTTTTGGGCGCTGCACGCCTTGTATTGAAGACATCGCATTTAAAGAGGATTCATATCAATCTCTATTGAAAAAAACCTTAGGGGTTGGTCGTATTATTGAACGCTATACTCATGAAAATGAAAGAGTTGGCCTATTATTGCCAAATGCGACAGTCACCGCAGCCGCGATTTTTGGCGCTTTAATGAGAGGCCGAGTACCTGCCATGCTTAATTACACTGCGGGCAGTCACGGTATTAGTAACGCTTTAAAAGCTTCAGCAGCGAAAGTGGTCTTTACTTCCCGCCAATTTTTGGAAAAAGGCAACTTGACGCATATTCCAGAACAAGTGCCAGAAGCAAGTTGGATTTACCTTGAAGATTTAAAAGACACGGTAACATGGCAAGATAAAATATGGATTATTAAGCACTTATTTAATCCTAAGAAAGCCATTATTCCCCGAAAGCCGTCCGATGAAGCGATTGTTTTATTCACATCCGGCTCGGAAGGTACACCGAAAGGTGTTGTCCACAGCCATGCCAGCTTGATGGCAAACGTAGAGCAAATTAAAACGATCGCCGATTTTACACCTCGTGACCGTTTTATGTCGTCACTTCCATTATTTCACGCATTTGGTTTGACGGTTGGCTTATTTATCCCTCTATTTTCAGGTAGCCGAGTTTTCCTTTATCCAAGCCCATTACATTACCGGATCATTCCTGAATTAGTCTATGACAAAAACTGTACGGTATTATTTGGAACATCAACCTTTTTAGGTAACTACGCACGATTTGCTCATCAGTATGATTTTGCACGTTTGCGTTATGTGGTTGCGGGCGCAGAAAAATTATCAGATAAAACCAAAAAAATCTGGTTCGATAAATTTGGCATCCGAATTCTTGAAGGCTATGGGGTAACTGAGTGTGCACCTATTGTTTCAATTAATGTGCCAATGGCCGCTAAAGAAGGCTCTGTAGGGCAAATTTTACCCGAAATGGAAGCGCGAATTATTCCCATTTCTGGTATTGAACAAGGTGGTAAATTACAGCTTAAAGGCCCAAATATCATGAAAGGGTATTTGCGTGTGGAAGCGCCTGGGGTACTTGAAACACCACGAGCTGAAAATGCACAAGGTGAAATAGAGGAAGGTTGGTACGACACAGGTGATATCGTTGAATTAGATCATAAAAATTTCTGTACGATAAAAGGCCGTGTTAAACGTTTTGCTAAACTTGCGGGTGAAATGGTTTCTCTCGAAAGTATTGAGCAAATGGTGGCATCTCTTTCTCCTAATGCAAATCACGGTGTGGTTACAAAGCCAGATAGCAGTAAAGGTGAAGCGCTTGTTTTGTTCACAACAGATAAAGAACTAGACCGTAGCGCATTATCCAGCGCAGCCAAGAGCAAAGGGTTAACCGAGTTAGCGGTTCCACGTGATATTCGTTTTGTTAAAGAATTGCCAGTACTAGGTAGTGGTAAAACGGATTTTGTCACATTAAAGCAAATGGCATTAAAGGATGAATAACATGCAAGAGAATGCGTCCAATGTACCGTTAATGAGCAGAGGAATGAAAGCAGTACTCGCTTCACAGTTTCTTTCTGCATTTGCAGATAATGCTTTATTATTTGCCATATTAGCCCAACTTAAAGCCGAGTTTTATCCTGAATGGAGTCATCCTATCTTACAAATGGTGTTTGTTTTCACTTACATCGTTTTAGCGCCATTTGTTGGGCAAATTGCAGATAGGTTCTCAAAGGGCCGAGTGATGTTGTTTTCTAACATCTTTAAGTTTATTGGGGCATTAGGGATTTGTTTTGGCCTAAACCCATTCCTTTGCTATGGGTTAGTGGGAATCGGCGCTGCTTCATATTCACCAGCTAAATACGGTATTTTAGGTGAGCTCACTGGTGGAGATAACCTTGTTAAGGCCAATGGCGTTATGGAGGCTTCAACAATCGCAGCCATTTTAGTGGGATCGGTTGTCGGAGGAATGCTTTCCGATATTAACTTAATCTTAGCGTTAGGCACATGTGCTGTATTGTATGCGTTAGCCGTTATTGCGAATTTTTTCATCCCACACTTAGCTGCCGCGAGGCCTGGAAAAGGTTGGGATCTTAAACTGTTAATTACTTCTTTTTTCAATGCCTGCCGGGTGCTATGGGCTAACCAAGAAAGCCGTTTTTCACTAGTTGGAACCAGCTTGTTCTGGGGGGCTGGGGTAACGCTGCGTTTTCTGCTCGTTGCATGGGTGCCTGTGGCATTGGGATTACAAGACAACACAACGCCGACTATTTTAAATGCGATGGTTGCCGTGGGAATAGTTGCAGGAGCCGGGCTTGCTGCCAAGTTTATTACCTTAAAAACGGTTTATCGCTGCATTCCTGCGGGGGTTATTATAGGTGTGATGGTGGTGTTACTTTCGTTGCAAACTAATATTATTCCATCCTATTTTATTTTAATCATCCTTGGGATCTTCGGCGGTTTGTTTGTTGTTCCGTTGAATGCATTATTGCAAGAAAAAGGGAAGGAAACCGTTGGAGCAGGGAATGCGATTGCAGTACAAAACTTAGGTGAAAATAGTGCAATGCTAATTATGTTAGGCTTGTACTCATTAGCAATTAAAGCAGGTTTGTCAGTTGTGAATGCCGGTATTGGTTTTGGTGCTGTATTCGCAATTGCGATTGCGGGTTTATGGGTTTGGGATCGCGCTCGTAAAAAAATGGCATAAAGGTAGATAACATCATGATAGATGAGAAGCGGCTTGAAACTCTGAGTATTCAGGTTGGGCTGAAACTGAAAGAACAGGGTAAAACAGTCACAACCGCAGAGTCATGTACCGGGGGCTGGGTTGCCAAAGTTTTAACCGATATATCGGGTAGTTCAGATTACTTTCAGCGTGGCTTTGTGACATACAGTAATGAAGCAAAGCATCAAATGATCGGTGTTAAAGATGAGTCTTTACAGCAGTATGGCGCTGTAAGCCAACAAGTCGTTACTGAAATGGCGACAGGCGCTTTACAAGAAGCCTGTGCAGATTTTGCTGTTTCAGTTAGTGGAATAGCAGGCCCTGGGGGCGGTAGTGTAGAAAAACCTGTTGGTACAGTATGGTTTGGTTTTGCACAGAAACAGGCAGACCAAACGGTATTAGTCACAACACAACATCAAGTGTTTCAAGGAAACAGAAATGAAGTTCGTTTTCAATCAACACTTTATATACTTGAAACACTTTTAAAGCAGTTAAGTTAAAAATCTTCTTGATACTGTATGATTATACAGTATAATTAATTTCAACAAACCGAATTCAATCGTTTTATTTGCAGTGGTCAAATCATTGCACTTAGGGAGTAAACATGGCTATTGATGAAAACAAACAAAAAGCACTTGCAGCAGCATTAGGCCAAATTGAAAAGCAATTTGGTAAAGGTTCCATTATGCGTCTTGGTGAAGACCGCTCTATGGATGTTGAAACTATCTCAACAGGCTCCTTATCCCTTGATGTTGCATTGGGTGCTGGTGGCTTGCCACTAGGTCGTATTGTTGAAATCTACGGCCCTGAATCTTCAGGTAAAACAACACTAACTCTGCAAGTTATTGCTGCAGCGCAACGTAGTGGTAAAACATGTGCTTTCATCGATGCTGAACACGCTTTAGACCCTATCTATGCTAAAAAATTAGGCGTTGATATCGATAACTTACTATGTTCTCAACCGGACACCGGTGAGCAAGCGCTAGAAATTTGTGATGCATTAACTCGCTCAGGTGCGGTTGATGTGATCATCGTTGACTCCGTTGCTGCATTAACACCAAAAGCTGAAATTGAAGGTGAAATTGGTGATTCACATATGGGCCTAGCTGCTCGTATGATGAGCCAAGCAATGCGTAAGTTAGCAGGTAACTTAAAAACATCTAATACCTTACTGATCTTTATCAACCAAATTCGTATGAAGATTGGTGTTATGTTTGGTAACCCAGAAACAACAACAGGTGGTAATGCATTAAAATTCTACGCATCTGTTCGTTTAGACATCCGCCGTATTGGTGCTGTTAAAAATGGCGAAGAAATCATCGGTAGTGAAACTCGCGTTAAAGTGGTAAAAAACAAAGTTGCAGCACCGTTCAAACAAGCTGAATTCCAAATTTTGTATGGTGAAGGTATTAATACCTTCGGCGAGCTAATTGACTTAGGTGTAAAACATAAGTTAATTGAAAAAGCAGGGGCTTGGTATAGTTATAACGGCGATAAAATTGGCCAAGGTAAAGCTAACTCAACAAATTATTTAAAAGAGCACCCTGAAGTCGCTCAAGAAATTGATACCAAACTGCGTGAAATGTTATTGAATCATACTGGTGAATTTAGTAGTGCAGCAACAGACTTTATCAGTGATGCTGATGAAGAAGAAACACCAGAAGAATTTTAATTTTAATCTAATTAATTGATTAACAAGTAAATTATAGGCGCTCCGCTGATGTGGTGGCGCCTATTTTATTTTTAACCTATTACATTAATAGTTTATTGAACAGTTTTTCTGTGGAAAAATACACCAGTGCAAGGTATAAACATACTTTCAGAAAATATCTAGACGCTTTACAATGAAAGCTGCGAATGGATGTATCTATATTTTACTTCTGCACAAAGAGACTTTATCTTATCAGTCACTTTTTAATCGGAGAGTTGATTAGAGGTGATGTTACATTCCATCTCAACAATTCGTAATTCTGTTTCCAGCTTGATATCGGGATAAATATGAGTAAAAGCACCGCTGAGATCCGTCAAGCGTTTCTCGACTTTTTTCATACAAAAGGTCATCAAGTGGTCTCTAGTAGTTCACTAGTGCCAAATAATGACCCTACACTATTGTTCACAAACGCAGGGATGAACCAGTTCAAAGATGTATTTCTTGGTCTGGATAAAAGAGCATATTCCCGAGCGACAACCGCGCAACGCTGTGTGCGTGCAGGTGGTAAACATAACGACTTAGAAAATGTAGGCTATACTGCCCGCCACCATACATTTTTTGAAATGTTAGGCAATTTTAGCTTTGGCGATTACTTTAAGCATGATGCTATCCGTTTTGCTTGGGAGTTATTGACTAGCGAAGAATGGTTTAACTTACCAAAAGAAAGGTTGTGGGTGACCGTTTACGCAACTGACGATGAAGCTTATGATATCTGGAATAAAGAAATTGGTATTCCAGTTGAGCGTATTATTCGTATTGGTGATAACAAGGGCGCACCATATGCGTCAGATAACTTCTGGCAAATGGGTGATACCGGTCCCTGTGGCCCATGTACCGAGATTTTCTATGATCACGGTGACCATATATGGGGGGGGCCTCCAGGAAGCCCAGAAGAAGACGGTGACCGCTATATTGAAATTTGGAATTTAGTCTTCATGCAATTTAACCGTCAGTCTGACGGGACAATGGAGCCTCTACCAAAACCTTCAGTTGACACAGGAATGGGCTTAGAGCGTATTTCTGCGGTATTGCAGCACGTTAATTCAAACTATGAAATTGATATCTTCCGTGACCTTATTGCTGCGGCAGCTAAAGCAACAGGTGCGACGGATTTAGAGAATAAATCATTACGCGTTATTGCTGACCACATTCGTTCTTGTGCATTCCTTGTCAGTGATGGTGTTATTCCATCAAATGAAGGTCGTGGTTATGTTCTGCGTCGTATTATTCGACGTGCTGTTCGTCACGGTTATATGCTTGGTGCCAAAGACACTTTCTTCTACAAATTAGTCGCGCCATTGATTAAAGTCATGGGGCCTGCGGCCGATGAACTTGCACGCCAGCAAGCTATGGTTGAAAAAGTTCTCAAGACCGAAGAAGAGCAATTTGCACGCACGTTAGAACGCGGTCTTCAATTATTAGATGAAGAACTTGCTTCACTGAAAGGGGATACTCTGGATGGTGAAGCGGCATTCCGCTTATATGACACCTATGGCTTCCCAATCGATTTAACGGCAGATGTTTGCCGTGAGCGCAATATTAAAGTCGACGAAGAAGGTTTTGAGCGGGCGATGGAAGACCAGCGTCGTCGTGCGCGCGAATCCAGTGGTTTTGGTGCGGATTATAACTCTTTAATTAAAGTTGATAAGCGTAGTGAATTCTCCGGTTATCAATATGATGAGCAACAAGCCACTATTACTGCATTATATAAAGATGGCCAACCTGTAGACAGTTTGAATGCGGGTGAAGAAGGCTTAGTTATACTAGATAAAACTGCATTTTATGCAGAGTCTGGTGGGCAAGTCGGTGATACTGGTTACTTAAATAATGACAATGCGAGCTTTAAAGTCACTGATACACAAAAATATGGTCAAGCAATTGGGCATATTGGGAAGGTAGAGGCGGGTTCACTGGTTGTTAACCATAGAATTACCGCTTTTGTGGATAGCTCTAGACGTGATGCGATCCGTTTAAATCACTCAGCAACACACTTACTGCATGCGGCATTACGCCAAGTATTAGGCGACCATGTTTCTCAAAAGGGTTCATTGGTTAATGACAAATACTTGCGTTTTGACTTCTCTCATTTTGAAGCGATGACACAAGAGCAACTACGTCAAGTAGAAGATATTGTGAATGCACAAATCCGTAAAAACTCAGAAATTGAAACTGAACTGATGGATTTAGAAGGCGCTAAAGCAAAAGGTGCTATGGCATTATTCGGTGAAAAATATGAGGAACGTGTACGTGTTCTGAGTATGGGTGATTTTTCTATCGAGTTATGTGGTGGTACACATGCGCGTCGTACAGGAGATATTGGTTTATTCCGTATCTTGAGTGAATCTGGTACGGCTGCAGGTGTTCGTCGTATTGAAGCGACTACAGGCACAATGGCGATTGAAAGCATTCACAATCAGTCAGAGCAACTTTCAGCAATTGCACACTTAGTGAAAGGTGATATTAATAGTCTTGTCGAGAAAGTAAAAGCGGCGTTAGACAAATCTCGCCAACTCGAAAAAGAAATTGTGCAACTAAAAGATCAACAAGCATCTCAAGAAAGTGCTTCACTAAGTAGCAAAGCGAAAGACGTGAAAGGCATCAAATTATTAGTCACTCAATTAGCGGATACTGATCCTAAGTTATTGAGAACTATGGTTGATGACCTTAAAAATCAGTTGAAATCAGCGATTATCGTGCTTTCAACAACAAGTGGTGATAAAGTCAGTATGATCGTTGGGGTAACTAATGATTTGACTGCTAAAGTTAAAGCAGGGGACTTAATTTCCTATATTGCAAGTCAGGTAGGTGGTAAAGGTGGCGGTCGCCCAGACATGGCTCAAGCGGGAGGTACTGACGTTAGCGCATTACCTGCTGCTATGGCAAGTGTCGAAGAATGGGTCGAAGCGCGTCTGTAAGCACTTACAAAGTTGCCTCATTAAAATATGAGGCAACTTTAATCTGTTGCGGCATTGTTAATGTATCGTTTGTAGTGCTATATTTTGCTTGTAAATAATTAGAATGCTTGTATTGATGGCATCAATGCTTTAGGTGAATGTCATTGCTTTACGTTTTCACGGTGTGTGATGGACAATAGCGGGGATACCTAGAGACCCGACTCTTTTAATATTTCAAGGAGCAAAGAATGCTTATTCTGACTCGTCGAGTTGGTGAAACACTCATGATAGGCGATGAGGTAACAGTTACTGTATTGGGTGTCAAAGGCAACCAAGTTCGTATTGGTGTTAATGCCCCAAAAGAAGTTTCTGTTCACCGTGAAGAAATTTATCAACGGATCCAGGCTGAAAAGACTCAACCAGATAATCAATAATAATGAATAAGCGTCCAATGATTGATCACACAGCAAGAATGGGCGCTTGTCTTACTCGCATTATTTCTAATAAATATCCTTTCGTTTTTATAATTCTCTAGCATCAAACTCATTTTATTGTTTAGTCTTCGGTTCTCTTTTACAAAATCTTGTTTTCCTTTGTATGAAATATAGGCTAATCAATCCAGTGAGCTTATTTTTATTCACTTATAGAATAATTTTTTTTCTGTATTTTTGATTATAAAGTTAGTGCCATAAGGGCTGAAAAATATCTTTTTCGGTGTTAAACTAAGCATCTTGCTTGTGAAATGTGCAAACAGACAACGGAATGCAAAAAGTTTGGAAAAATTGTTTGACTTCTAAGTCTAGGAAAGTAATATGTGCGCCACACAGCAACGAGATGTTTGAAAAAACAAATCGTGTGTAACTAAAATATGGTGAGGTGGCCGAGAGGCTGAAGGCGCTCCCCTGCTAAGGGAGTATGCGGTCAAAAGCTGCATCGAGGGTTCGAATCCCTCCCTCACCGCCATTTTAGATTATGCATCCGTAGCTCAGCTGGATAGAGTACTCGGCTACGAACCGAGCGGTCGGAGGTTCGAATCCTCCCGGATGCACCATATTTAACCCTATGAGAGAATCTGATGGGGTTTTGTTTTGGTTTTAGCAACCAAACAAAGCAGTAACTAAGAAGTTGATTTATAGAAGTAGAAGTTGATAAAGAAGTTTGAGAGAGCAGCACATCTTGCATTAAGTATGCATCCGTAGCTCAGCTGGATAGAGTACTCGGCTACGAACCGAGCGGTCGGAGGTTCGAATCCTCCCGGATGCACCATCTCTTAGCTAATAATTTAGCATATCAATAATACCTTTTAATTTAACTCAGAAAAGTTATTGAGAATGTATCGATTTCAAATCGAATGAATTTTGCATCCGTAGCTCAGCTGGATAGAGTACTCGGCTACGAACCGAGCGGTCGGAGGTTCGAATCCTCCCGGATGCACCATCTTTAAGAAACTCCTCATTCGAGGAGTTTTTTTTGCCTAAAATTACCATTCATAAAATTAATTAAATCGTATTTTCTATACCTCTTTGATTTATTCCCTCATAAACCACACATCTAGACAGCGACAATTTATGTGATTTAAGCTAAAGTAATTGCCTTAATAAAATAAATTAACATCACAGGCGGGAGGTCGACTTGATCCCGGACGTATCGAAAGCGCTCTCATGGTTAGAGGCGCACCCAGAAACACTTAATGGTATTCAACGTGGTATTGAGCGTGAAACATTGCGTGTAACCCCCACAGGCGCAATTGCAGAGACCTTGCATCCAGAAGGGCTGGGAAAAGCTTTAACACATAAATGGATCACGACAGATTTTGCGGAGTCCTTACTCGAATTTATTACTCCTGTAGATAAAAGCATTAGCCATAGTTTGGCTTTTTTGCGAGATTTACACCGCTATACAGCTCGTCACCTTCAAGATGAAAGAATGTGGCCGCTGAGTATGCCATGCTTTATTGAAAGTGAAGATAAAATCACTCTTGCGCAGTACGGCTCTTCTAATGTGGGGCAGTTTAAAACGCTGTACCGCGAAGGCCTTAAAAATCGTTATGGTGCTTTGATGCAAACGATAGCAGGGGTGCATTATAACTTCTCTTTGCCGATTGAATTTTGGCAAGCATGGGCGGGTATTGAAGACGAAGAAAGCGGTAAAGAAAAAATTTCTGAAGGCTATTTACGTCTAATTAGAAATTACTACCGCTTTGGTTGGGTTATTCCTTATCTATTTGGCGCATCTCCAGCTATTTGCGGCTCTTTTTTGAAAGATAGAGATACGACGCTATCATTTGATAAAACAGACTGTGGTACGTATTACTTGCCTTATGCGACATCATTACGCATGAGTGACTTAGGTTATACAAATAAATCACAAAGTGATTTAAACATCACATTCAATAAATTGGATGAATATGTAGAGAACCTGAAAAAAGCCATCCATAAGCCTTCAGCTGAATTTGAAAAACTGGGTGTAAAAAAAGACGGCAAATATATTCAACTAAATACGAATGTGCTGCAGATTGAAAATGAGCTCTATGCCCCAATACGGCCCAAACGCGTTCCTAAAGGCAATGAATCACCTTCTGACGCATTATTACGTGGTGGTATTGAGTACATTGAAGTCCGTTCACTTGATATCAATCCATTTAGTGCGATAGGCGTTAATGAAACGCAAGCTCGTTTTGTTGATCTATTCTTAATATGGTGTGTACTTGCTGATGCACCTGAAATGAATGCTCAGGAATTAGACTGTTGCCGTCAAAACTGGAATCGTGTCATTCTTGAAGGTCGTAAACCAGGCCAAGTCATTGGTTTCGGTTGTGGCAGCGAAGTTAAACCATTAGTTGACGTTGGGCAGCAATTATTTAATGACTTGATCCGTGTGGCTGAAGTGCTAGACACTTGTTGCGATGCAAAATATCAAGAAGTTTGTCACCAATTTGTTGCTATGTTTAAAGACCCAACTCTTACATATTCAGCGCTTGTTATGGATGAAATGTTAGAAAAAGGTATTGGTGGTTACGGGTTAGAATTAGCTGAAAAATATTTTGAACAGTTAGTGAACGAGCCGTATGAAGTGATAACTGAAGAGCAATTTGAGCAAGCACGAGTAGCTTCAATAGCGAAGCAAGCGAAGATGGAACAAAGTGAGAGCGAAAGCTTTGAGGACTATCTACGCATTCATGCAGGACGCTAAAAGAAATGGCCACTCTAGGTGGCCAAAAAAAATCTCTTAGAGAATTAGGGATGATAACAAATTGCGCGTCTTTCAATAATTCAGACTCTGTATTTTCAAAATAGTTTCATTTATTTTAGAAAATATTTTTTATTTTCGAGGAGGTCACGAAATGCCATTATTAGATAGCTTTACTGTCGATCATACTCGCATGTCAGCACCTGCTGTACGTGTGGCAAAAACCATGAAAACACCAAGCGGTGATACCATCACAGTTTTTGATTTGCGTTTTACTGTACCAAATGAAGAAGCCATGACAGAAAAAGGGACGCATACTTTAGAGCACCTTTTTGCAGGCTTTATGCGTGATCACCTCAACGGAAATGGTGTTGAAATTATTGATATTTCACCAATGGGGTGCCGTACTGGTTTTTATATGAGCCTTATTGGCCAGCCAGATGAACTGTGTGTTGCTAATGCATGGAAAGCGGCAATGGAAGATGTTTTGCAAGTGAAAGACCAAAACAAGATCCCTGAATTGAATGTCTATCAGTGCGGTACATACAAAATGCACTCACTGGAAGAAGCCCAGCAAATTGCACGTAATGTTCTTGCATCAGAAATTGGTATCAATAAAAATGATGAATTAGCATTACCTGCAGAGAAACTTGAACAGCTACACGTTTAGTTTTTATCAAATATTCTCTATAAAAAGAGCCAATTAAGGCTCTTTTTATTTTAGATGAGAATTAAATTGCAAGTTTATGGCCAAATTAAAGATCAGGGACTTGAGAACTAAATGTAAGAGGTGTGATCCTAACCTGTTTAACGATATTTTCACTCATCGCTAATACCTCGATAAGGTAATGCCCCACCACGATTTGCTCTTCAAGCTGTGGAATATCACCAATGACCTCTAAAACCATGCCATTAACCGTCCTAGGGCCATCTATGGGGAGATTCCAATCAAAAGCCTTATTCAGCTCACGAATATTAGCAGAACCGTCTACAAGAACGCTTCCATCACTTTGTGGCAAGACTTCTTCGGCTAAAGATGGTGACATCGAGGTTGTGAAGTCACCCACTATCTCTTCTAATATATCTTCGACAGTGATAAGGCCTTGAATTTCACCGTATTCATCAACAATGATCCCTAGTTTTTCTTTATTGTGCTGGAAGTTAACTAACTGAACATTTAATGGTGTACTGTTAGGAATAAAATAAATGTTATCTGCAGCTTTAATTAGGTTTTGCTTATTAAACTCACGTTTTTCCATCATAAGACGGTATGCTTCGCGGACGCGTAAAATGCCAATAGAGTCATCAAGTGAGTCGCGATAAAGCACAATGCGGCCATGAGGGGAGTGCGTGAGCTGCCGAATGATTGATTTCCAGTCATCATTGACATCAATACCAACAATCTCATTCCTTGGCAGCATAATATCGCCAACAGTGACTTTGTCTAAGTCTAAAATTGAAATCAACATATCTTGATTTCGGCGGCTAATTTTATGCTTTGATTCGTTAACAATGGTGCGTAGCTCTTCCTTATTAACCGCATCAGTTCGTGCGGTTAGTGACTTCACCCCAATGCAGCGTAACAGTAGCGCTGAAATAGTATTAAATGCCCAAACAATAGGCATCATGACTACTTGTAATGGTTTTAAGAGGTAACTACTTGGAAATGCGATTTTTTCAGGGTACAGCGCTGCCAGTGTTTTTGGCATGACTTCGGCAAAAATGAGGATCACAAAAGTCAGGATCCCTGTAGCCATAGCTACACCTGCATTCCCATATAATCGCATACCAATGATGGTCGCTAATGCGGAAGCGACTATGTTGATTAAGTTATTACCAATAAGGACTAGGCTTAACAGCTTATCAGGGTGTTTAAGAAGTTTTTCAACGCGGATCGCTGAGCGATTACCTTGTTTTGCTAAATGTTTTAACCGATAACGGTTTAGCGTCATCATCCCTGTTTCTGATGCAGAGAAATAGGCTGACATAAAAATTAAAACAATCAATATGATGATTAGCGTACTTGTGGACACATCATCCAAAACAAGTTTCCTTATATTGTGAAAGTCGTGGCTTTATTTGCGTCAAAATACCATAAACTCCTGTATTAAACGGTTACCAAAAAAAGCCATTGTTAAGATGATTGAGCCACCAACATGGAAAAATAGGACGCGCTTACCTCGCCATCCTCCATGGAAATGTCCCCAAAGTAGAGTGATATAAACAAACCATGCAATGACGGATAATACCGATTTATGGATATTTTCTTTATCAAAAATATTATCCATATAAATAAAGCCAGTACACAAGGTCAGAGTCAGCAAAATGACCCCAACTTGAGTGATGTGGAACATTTTACGTTCAATTACCATCATGGGTGGCATATCTGGACTAAATTTTAAGGTTTTATTCTTTAGCTGATGGTCAATTAAAGCCACTTGTAATGCATATAAAGCCGCAATAAGGAGTGTCGCATAGCTCAACAAAGCTAGACCAATATGAACAAAAAGTGGTACTCGAGCTTCAAGATGCGTAATAAACTCACCAGGCATTAGCGTTGACAGCATCAAGTTAATAATGGCAAAACTATAGACTATAGGCGTTAAGTACCAAGCTTTTCCCCAGTAAGCGACAACAGTCATAATCACACACATGAGTAAGCTCACTGTTGAGCCTAAATTCAACAGAGTGAGGTTTTGTCCCTCGGCTTCACTGAAAATCAAAAATTTCAATGTAATAGCGTGAGTTACTAACGCAACAACGGCAAGAAAAAGCGCGAGGTGGCGGTAGAACGGCTGTTTACGCACTTGGCCAGGGACGATCAGTAACAGACTGACCATGTATGTACAAACTGCTATGACTGCAAATACGGGCATAGTATAGTGTCGTTAATCATTTTTAGTGGAAAGTTATTCATAGTATAACTTGTACGAGTGTAGGCTCCAACTATTGGACAGGGCAATCACAATATATTCATTGCTGATAGCACTTCATGCGCCTACTGCTTGGTTTGTATTATTAAATTCATGCCATAATAACCTGTATCATCTGTTTCAAACAGGGGGCAGCGAAAAAACTGCGGGCATGTTACAATGGGGCATTATTTTGCCGCGATTATTTTTAGTGTTGGTTTCCCTTCATCATTGTGAAGGTATTGATGCTTATAATTCAAGTTGTTAGGTAACACGCACTTGAAATTATCTGTATTAGCAACCAGATCAGGCTGACATCGGCCCATCAACAGAATTGAGCTAAGACATATGTTTGATAATTTAACTGACAGACTATCGCGCACGTTGCGCAATATCAGTGGGCGTGGGCGTCTAACTGATGAAAATATTAAAGAAACACTACGCGAAGTTCGCATGGCCTTGCTGGAAGCTGACGTTGCTTTGCCAGTTGTCCGTGAATTCATTCAAAAAGTTAAAGAAAATGCCGTTGGGCAAGATGTCAATAAAAGTCTAACACCTGGCCAAGAGTTCATTAAAATAGTTCAAAATGAACTGACTAGGGCGATGGGGGACGAAAACCACCAACTTAATTTATCCGCACAACCTCCTGCTGTCGTTTTAATGGCAGGTTTGCAAGGTGCGGGTAAAACGACCAGCGTTGCAAAATTAGGTAAGCTCTTAAAAGAAAAGCAAAAGAAAAAAGTATTAGTTGTCTCTGCTGACGTTTATCGCCCTGCAGCGATTAAACAATTAGAGACATTAGCTGAAAGTGTTGGAATTGACTTTTTCCCTTCAGAAGTACAAGAAAAACCCGCTGTAATTGTTCAAAAAGCATTAAAACATGCACAATTACAATTCTACGATGTGCTGTTGGTGGATACCGCAGGTCGCTTGCATGTTGATGAAGCGATGATGGAAGAAATCCAAGAAGTTCACCGTATTATTAAGCCAGTTGAGACCTTATTCGTCGTCGATGCGATGACAGGGCAAGATGCGGCAAATACAGCGAAAGCATTTAATGAAGCCTTACCACTGACAGGGGTTGTGTTGACCAAGGTCGATGGTGATGCACGAGGCGGTGCGGCACTTTCAATTCGTGCGATCACGGGGAAACCTATTAAGTTCTTAGGTGTTGGTGAAAAAACTGATGCCTTAGAACCATTCCACCCAGAGCGCGTCGCGTCTCGTATCCTTGGTATGGGTGATGTGATTTCTCTGATTGAAGAGATTGAGCATAAAGTTGACCGTGATGAAGCTGAAAAGCTTGCTAAAAAACTTAAAACGGGAGATGGATTTGATTTAAATGACTTTTTAAGTCAATTGAAGCAAATGCGTAATATGGGCGGCATGGCGAGTATGATGAGTAAAATGCCGGGAATGTCTCAGTTACCCGATGCCGTTAAGTCCCAAATGGATGATAAAATCACCGTTCGTATGGAAGCGATGATTAATTCCATGACACGTAAAGAACGTGAAAAACCGGAAATTATTAAAGGTTCACGAAAACGTCGTATTGCAGCAGGTTCGGGAACTACCGTGCAAGAAGTTAATCGCCTCTTAAAACAATTTGATGACATGCAACGCATGATGAAGAAAATGAAAAAAGGCGGTCTAGCCAAGATGATGCGCGGCATGAAGGGTATGATGCCACCGGGTTTTCCGGGGCGTTAAGCAATAAAGCCTCAAACAAAACGCACTTTTGATTGATTTTTGCGTCAAAGTGAGTAAACTTTTCGGGCTTTTTATATGACAGCCGGACTCTATCCCTCGATGGAGTCTGGTTGTTTTGTTAACTAATGAGGATGTTATGGTAACAATTCGTTTATCTCGTGGCGGCGCTAAAAAACGTCCGTTCTACCAAATCGTTGTGACTGATAGCCGCAATGCGCGTGACGGTCGTTTCATTGAGCGTATCGGTTTCTTCAACCCGATCGCTGCAGGTCAAGCAGAAGAACTGCGTTTAGACCTGGACCGTGTTGAGCACTGGGTTGGCTTAGGCGCAACTATTTCTGACCGTGTTGCACAACTGGTCAAACAAGCTAAGAAAGCAGCTTAATCTGTCGCGGTGGTAACAATGAGCAAGCAAACTAAACTACAGCCACCTGAAAACCCAATTGTATTGGGGAAATTAGGTGCGGCATACGGTATTCGTGGTTGGCTCAAAGTTTTTTCGTCCACCGAACATGCTGAAAGTATTTTTGAGTATCAGCCTTGGTTTATCCAACGTTCAGGTCAATGGCAACACATTGAAATTGAAGATTGGAAACATCATAACAAGGATATCATTGTCAAGCTGAACGGGGTCGATGACCGCGATGCAGCCGCGCTTTTGACTAACTTTGAAATTGCGGTTGATTCAACCCAACTTCCTGAGTTAGAAAACGAATACTACTGGAAAGACCTGATGGGCTGCCAAGTAGTGACGTTACAAGGCTATGACCTTGGTACCATCACTGACATGATGGAGACCGGTTCAAATGATGTGCTGGTCATTAAGGCGAATTTAAAAGATGCATTTGGCATCAAGGAGCGGTTGGTTCCGTTTCTTGATGGGCAGGTTATCAAGAAAGTCGATCTCGATGCCAAACTTATTGAAGTGGATTGGGATCCTGGTTTTTAAATCTCCGGTTGAACGGTTTTGATAAGTGGGACGAAATTATGTGGATTGGTGTAATTAGCCTGTTTCCCGAAATGTTCCGCGCAATAACCGAGTACGGGGTAACTGGTCGGGCAGTGAAAAATGGCCTGCTAACATTTGAGTGCTGGAATCCGCGAGATTTTACTCACGATAAGCACAAAACTGTTGATGATCGCCCCTATGGTGGTGGTCCAGGCATGCTGATGATGGTGCAACCGCTTAAGGATGCAATCAACGCAGCAAGAACTGAGGCTGGTGAGGGTGCAAAGGTTATTTATCTTTCACCGCAAGGGCGCAAACTTAGTCAAGACGGTGTTTGCGAGCTGGCAACCAATGAGAAATTGATTCTTGTTTGTGGCCGCTATGAAGGCATTGATGAGCGTATCATTCAAACCGAAGTTGACGAAGAATGGTCAATCGGTGATTACGTTCTCAGTGGCGGGGAACTTCCCGCGATGGTGTTGATTGACTCAGTTTCACGGTTTATACCGGGAGTACTTGGTCATCAAGCTTCTGCTCAAGAAGAC
Source organism: Providencia sp. PROV150 (assembly GCF_028481025.1). Lineage (NCBI taxonomy): Bacteria > Pseudomonadati > Pseudomonadota > Gammaproteobacteria > Enterobacterales > Morganellaceae > Providencia > Providencia sp. PROV150. The sequence continues at coordinate 246,143 of NZ_JAMPPJ010000012.1, forward strand.
TCTTTTGCAGATGGTTTGTTAGATTGTCCGCACTATACCCGCCCTGAAGTGTTAGATGGCATGCAAGTTCCTGATGTTTTACTTTCAGGAAACCACGCTAAAATAGATAGCTGGCGCATGAAACAATCACTCGGCCGTACCTGGCTTAGAAGACCTGAGCTTCTGGAAAGCCTAGCTCTGACTGACGAGCAGAGGATGTTGCTGGCTGAATTCCAACTGGAATATCAGTCTGAGCAACAAATGAATCCAGACAATTAATTGTCTAAACATATCAGTTTACCTAGGGTAAGAGAGTTATTATGAGCAACATTATTAAACAACTTGAACAAGAGCAAATGAAGCAGGACGTACCTTCATTCCGTCAGGGTGACACCGTGGAAGTTAAGGTATGGGTCGTAGAAGGCTCTAAAAAACGTCTGCAGGCATTCGAGGGCGTGGTTATCGCTATTCGTAACCGCGGTCTGCACTCTGCATTCACTGTTCGTAAAATTTCTAACGGCGAAGGTGTTGAGCGTGTATTCCAAACTCACTCTCCAGTCGTAGATAGCATTGCTGTTAAACGTCGTGGTGCTGTTCGCAGATCTAAACTGTACTACCTGCGTGAGCGTTCTGGTAAGGCAGCTCGTATCAAAGAGCGTCTGAACGCCAAGTAATACGCTTTCGCTACATCCGAAAGTTATGTTATGAGAGAGGCCCGCATTTGCGGGCCTTTTTATATTCGTCACTATATTCTTCATAATTCAAATTGTAGCCGTGTTGGCAGCACTCAGCTTCTCAGGTCACATACCTATATTCGTCATATTTCAAGTTGTAGCCGTGTTGGCTGCGTTCAGCCACACAGGTCACATACTTGTGTATGCTCCCTGCGATGTCCTCACTTTGCCGCCTTGCTACAACTCGAACTATTTAGAATATAGCTGATAACTTATGCTTGTCTGTAAATAAATGTTTACAGATTGCTTGTTTTTCTTTAGTCTATTAAAATATTTTAATGTTAAATTAATGTAAAACTGTAATTTATTCAATTAATTATGGTGGTGTAAATAATTCAATACGATAGTGGAAATATTTTACATAAATGGATTGAATTGTTTACGATGCATGGTATGTTATTACTCATACACCCAAACACAATACGTAAATAATAAACTAAGCAAATATAAGCTAATAAGTAGGTAAAAAATGATCATGCAAAAAGATGTACTCAACAACGTGAATATTCAAGACGAGCAGGTATTAATCACTCCTGAGAGTCTGAAAGAGAAATATCCGCTGAGTCGCAGCAACCTGCATGCCATTGCGACATCGCGCCAAGTGATTGCTGACATTATTCATCAACGCGATCCTCGCTTACTCGTGGTATGTGGTCCTTGCTCAATCCATGATGTGGATGCCGCTATTGAATATGGTGAGCGCCTGAAAGTATTAGCCGAAGAATTAAGTGATAGCTTATATATTGTGATGCGTGTGTATTTTGAAAAACCTCGTACAACCGTAGGTTGGAAAGGTTTGATTAGTGATCCATTTATGGATGGTTCTTTTGAAATGGAAAAAGGCCTACATATTGCTCGTGATTTGTTGACCAATTTAGTGAATATGGGGCTGCCATTAGCGACAGAAGCATTGGATCCTAACAATCCTCAATACTTAGGGGATTTATTCAGTTGGTCAGCCATTGGTGCAAGAACGACTGAGTCACAGACCCACCGTGAAATGGCATCTGGTTTATCTATGCCTGTTGGTTTCAAAAATGGAACCGATGGGAGTTTATCTACAGCGATTAATGCGTTAAAAGCAGCAGCGATGCCACACCGTTTTATGGGAATTAACCAATCTGGCCAAGTTTGTTTATTACATACCAAAGGTAATAGTAACGGACATGTCATTTTACGTGGTGGGAAAACGCCTAACTACAATGCTGAAGACATTGCGGCTTGTGAAGCGGAAATGAAAAAAGCAGGTTTAGAGCCGTCCCTTATGGTGGATTGTAGCCATGGAAACTCGAATAAAGATTACCGCCGTCAACCATTAGTTGTTGATTCTATTATTGAACAAATTATTAATGGTAATGAATCAATTACAGGTATTATGCTAGAAAGTCATATTAATGAAGGGAATCAAACATCTGAACAAGCCCGTGACACAATGAAATACGGTGTGTCAGTGACAGATGCCTGCATTAACTGGCAAACGACGGAAACGGTATTGCGTAAATTACATCAAGCATTGTTGCCTGTGCTTGAACAACGTGCGCAAAAATTGAGTAAAGTGAGCTGATCAAGGTATTGGTATGTCTGTTGAGTTATCCCATTTACGGGAACAAATTGATGAAGTTGATAAATCGTTACTAGATTTATTAGCAAAAAGGCTGCAACTGGTTGCTGAAGTCGGTGAAGTGAAAAGCTTACATGGTTTACCGATTTATGTGCCTGAACGAGAAACAAGCATGCTGACAGCACGTCGCGCCGAAGCTGAGCGTATGGGGATCCCACCTGATCTGATAGAGGATATTCTAAGGCGGATCATGCGCGAATCTTACGCACGTGAAAATGATAAAGGGTTTAAAACACTGAACCCATCAGCTGGCCCAATTGTGATTGTAGGTGGTGATGGGAAAATGGGGCGGTTATTTCACCGTCTCCTTAATTTATCAGGCTATCAGGTTAAGACATTAAACGAAGATGACTGGGCACAAGCAGAATCTATAGTTGCTGGTGCGAGCGTCGTGATGGTTAGTGTACCAATACATTTGACAGTACAAGTCATCAACCAGCTGCCTAAACTGGATAAAAGCACGGTCTTGATGGATATCGCATCGATTAAGCAACAGCCATTAGAAGCGATGTTAGCGGCCCATGATGGGCCAGTACTTGGGCTTCACCCGATGTTTGGTCCTGATATTGGTAGTGTTGCAAAGCAAGTATTTGCTTACTGTAATGGCCGTGGCTCGGAGTCTTATCAGTGGTTTCTTGAACAGTTATTAGTTTGGGGGGCACGTTTGAAAGAAATCTCAGCCGAAGAGCATGATAAAAACATGAGCTTTATTCAGGCATTACGCCACTTTACAACATTTACTTACGGGCGAAATCTTGCTGAGGAAAATATTGATTTACAGCAATTACTTGATTTATCATCGCCTATTTATCGTTTAGAGCTCGCGATGGTTGGGCGGCTGTTTGCTCAAGACCCTCAACTCTATGCAGACATTATTATGTCTTCAAATGAAAATGTTGAATTGATACGCAGATATCATCAATTGTTAGGTGATTCAATAGCGCTACTGGAGAAAAAAGATAAAGCGGAATTTATTCGCCAATTTAATCAAATTAGCCAGTGGTTCGGTGAAGATGCCCATCATTTTATGAAAGAAAGCCAATCATTACTGCAACGAGCAAACGATAATCGAAAATAATCATCCCGCCTTCTATCGTGTTTTATAGCGGTAGAGGGCTTTATTTTCTTGTTAATTTTTTGTTACCTTCTATGTTCTTCTATTTCAGTTAATCTCACCAAGAATGTTTATTTAAAATAGGTAATTGTACTTATCTATATAATTTCTATCGAATAATATGCTGATCAGATAAAAACTGAATTTATTCACTATCTAATTTCAAATTAATCAATTTTTAAAATCAATATTTATAAATCGATCGATTTATATGATAAAGATTTCACCTGTTTTACCGATAACACTACTCATTAAATGATGGTTAGCGTGGTAAATATATGTCTTTTAAAAATCTCAAAATTAGTATGAAGTTAACGGTAGCATTTGGTGGTTTTGTTGCGCTTATTATCCTAAGTTCACTTTTTTCTTTAGCCAATATGAACCGAGCTAATGATGGCATGAAACAAGTCCTGTATGAAAGTTATCCTATTGCCTCTACCGCAGGGCAAATGATGGATAACTTTTATTCTTTTATAGGGATCCAAGAGCTAATTTTACTTGATGATCGTGGTAGTGATAAACGCAGAGAAGAGTTGGCTAAAATTACATTAAAAATTAATGGATTGATGGAAAGCTTAGAAAATAACGTTACAGATGATCGCTCTAAAGAAGTCTTGGCTGATTTGCGTGTTATTCGCCAACAGTTTCATGCATCAATTACTCGCATCAATACCTTTTTATCAGAGAATAATCGCCAAGCTGCTATTGATGAAATGATGACTAAAACGTCTAGTATTCAACGTGATTATCGTGATCAAATTCAAACTTTAATGGCTATCCAAGATTTGGAAATGCAAGAGGTTGGCCGTAAAGTGAATGCGGATTATGAAAACAATAAACTATTACTAGCGGTGTTATCAATCTTGAGTATTGGCGCGGGCTGCGTAATGGGCTGGTATATTACGAACATTATCACAAGGCCATTGGAAAATGCGGTTAATTTCGCGCAGTCAATTGCAAATGGGGATCTGACTAAAGATATTCAGGTCACCTCAAAAGATGAAACGGGTGTATTGTTAAATGCACTTAATGATATGAAAGAGCACTTGCTGGAAATCGTTCAAGAGGTTCAACAAGGTTCTGAAAGTATTTCGGCAGCAGCAGGGCAAATTGTCGCGGGGAACCAAAACCTGGCGGCGCGCACCGAAGAACAGGCTGCATCAGTTGAAGAAACGGCCAGTTCAATGGAACAAATAACTTCAACCGTTCAAAACACGACTGAGCACACTCATGAAGCTAGCATGCTTGCAGACCAAGCGGCAATTATTGTACAAAACAATGGCGACATGATGAGTCAAGTAACGAATAAAATGCGTGCAATCAATGGATCATCATCACAGATGACAGAAATTATTAATCTAATAGACTCAATTGCATTTCAAACCAATATCTTAGCATTGAATGCATCCGTTGAAGCGGCAAGAGCTGGTGAACATGGGCGAGGCTTTGCCGTTGTTGCCGGAGAAGTGAGATTATTAGCACAAAAAAGTGCGGCTTCAGCGAGTGATATTCGTGGGTTGATTGAAAACTCATCGTCACAAACGCAAGAGGGTATGGAACTTGTTGAAAAAGCGACTCAGCAAATACACGGAATGGTTGATAGTGTAAAAGAGATGAATGCGTTACTACGTGAAATTGGGCAGGCTAGTCGTGAGCAAAGCGATGGAATTTCTCAAATCAATAGTGCAGTAGGGCAACTTGATTTAACCACACAACAAAATGCGAGTTTAGTTGAGGAATCTGTTGTCGCAGCGGACTCATTGAATGAACAGGCGTACCATTTGAAGGAACTGGTCAATTATTTCAGAGTCAAATCTTCGAATTATCAACCTGAAGTGAGAGCATAGTTTCAGTTTAGTAGGCTGCACTGAAAAAATGCAGCCTAATTATATTTTAATTAAGGCGTAATTTTTTCAGGTTCAACAGGAACCACATTTTCGGATGGGTAGCAGCCTAATATTTTAATTGACCTAGTAATTGTTGAAAGCTCTCTTAAAGCTTGTTGCATATTATCTGAACGTAAATTGGCATGCACATCAACATAAAACATCTCTTCCCATGGTTTTCCATTTATTGGGCGTGATTCTAACTTGCTCATGATTATCTTATTATTTTTCAAAATAACTAATGCATCAACTAAGGCACCAGCTTGTTGGCCAGTGGTCAGAAGCAGTGTTGTTTTAGCCGGTACTTGTTCAGTGACTTCAATTGGTTGTGGTGCAACAACAATAAAGCGTGTCATGTTAATTTGCTGATTAGCGAGATTATGCTCTATTACGCTTAAATCGTATAAGGCGCCACCGGCTTCACTTCCAAGTGCCGCGACACTCGGTGAGTTTTGGTCTGCGACCATTTGCATTGCAGTTGATGTGCTATCACAATATTTTATTTCCCAGTGTGGGAATTGCGCTAAGTATTGGCTGCATTGTTGGAAAGGTTGAGGGTGGCTATACACGGTTTTGATCTGGCTGAGATCGGTATTTCCTGTTGTTAAGAGGCAATGGTTAATTGGGAGCCGAATCTCTCCGACGATTGATAATGATGTATTTTGCAGTAAATCGTAAACATCGTTAATTGCGCCCGAACTGGTGTTTTCTATTGGTAAAATGCCATATTCCGCTTGCCCATTTTCAACTAATGAAAAAATATCTTGGAATTTATGGCAACTGCATTCAACTAGTTGGTCAAAATGACGGGCTGAGTACTGGCGTGCCGCAATGTGTGAATAAGAACCTTTCGGCCCTAAAAATGCGAAACGCGCGGTATCACTAGGGGGTAAATTTAAATGCTTTTGTAAAATAGCCTGTTGCGTAAGAACAGAGTCCTCAATAATCATCTGGAATAGGCGAGTGATATAAAAGCCATCAAGCCCTAGCGGTTTGCCTTTGTTGATTAAAACATCAAGAAGCTGACGCTCACGGTCTTTATCACGAATAGGGCGGCTATCATCAATTTTTGTTTCAGCGACTTCAACAGCATAACCACGGCGCTTTGCTAAAAGATTTAGTAATTCACTATCCAGTTGACTTATTTTCTCTCTTACTTTTAATAAATTAGTGCTGTTTTCCATGCTGCCCACCCTGTTAATATCATGATATAAAAAAAGCCCCCTAGAGGGGGCTTTCTAATTTTGTCTTCTTTTCTTTCTCGAACGACAAAAGCCCCCAATTAGGAGTTGCTAAAGAAGAAAAAGAAAACAAAATTAAGATTCATATGAACACCTTTAGTCAGATTCAATTTAAATAAACCCGATACTCACTAAGAAGTCAATAGGTAAGGATCATAAACATAAAAAAACGCGCCCATGGTGAGCGCGTTTATAAGGTTCAAGATTAGTTGATAGATAATATAAAATTATAACGTAACAGTATTATTCGCTTCTTTTACACTATTATATGCTCTTCTTGATTCTCCTTTATGTTGCACTTTATTAAGTTGTCTTTCGAGTTTGTTAATTAGTTCATTAATTGCAACGTACATATCTTCATGCTTGGCACTTGCGACCAATTTTCCTGTCGCTGTTTTTATGTTGGCATCAACCATAAAACCTTGTGGCTCTTTTGATAATACGACATGCGTATTTATTAGAGATACTTGCCACTTATCGAGTTTTGTTAGACGGCTCTCAATGTGCTCACGAATCGCTGGGGTAATGTCCATTTGTTTGCTAGTAATGTTCACTATCATATAGTTACCTCTCATTGTTTCCGTCTTTGTTGATTTCAGAATACCCGTTCTTGCTAAGAAAAAATTGATGTAGATCACATCTCATTCAGGGGAAGAGTAACAGCTATCTGAAGTGTGATTTCACATAAAAAAGAGGCGAAAAAGCATTGCCAAAATGAATGGATTAAGGGACACTGATTGAGTTGGCTAGGGGAACGGTAAATAGCCGGAACTTTTTTTGGGTTAAAATTAGTACCCTAAATGAGCAAGCAACTAAATCGCCGCTAGCAAAGAAAAACAGCAGCCATGGCTGCTGTTTTAGATCGCACGATGATATTATTGTGGGTTTGCAGCAATAATACTCGCAACTTTATTCGCTTCTTGGTTTAGCCCCATCTCATTATAAGCAATTTCCATGTATGCTAAGGCATTACGTGTTGCTTCTGTGTCTGGGTAGTCTTTTAGCATTTGTTGAACACGATTAACAACCGCGACATAAGCACCGCGTTTGTTGTAGTATTCGACAACAGAAAGGTCGAATTTCGCTAAGCGGTCTTTTAAGAAGACTAATCGCTTACTCGCATCATTGGAGTATAAGCTGTTAGGATAGTAGCGAACTAACTGACTGAAATCTTTGAATGCAACTCGTGCATGCTGTGGGTCTCTGTCTGAGCGGTCAATACCAAAGAGGCCTTGCAATAAGCTATCATCCAGAGCCATCGCGGTTAAGCCTCGCATATAGAGGACATAATCAATATTTGGATGAGTTGGGTTCAAACGCATGAAACGGTCAATTGCGGCTATCGCCATTGGCAGCTCTGCTGATTTATAATATGCATAAATCAGGTCTAATTGAACCTGCTGAGCATATGGACCAAATGGATAACGGTTATCAAGAGCTTCAAATTGTTTAATCGCTGCTTTAAAATTGCCGTCCTGTAATTTTTGCTGACCCGTTGCATATATTTCAGCAGGGGTGCTATCAGGGCTGACTTCAGGAGTGCTGGAACAGCCGACTAAAATCAGGCTCAACGTGGCTGCAGCCACCAGATTTTTCATACGTATCATCACGTGTAGGTTATCCTCTGAGTGTTTCGAGGGAGTCTATCCATAAGGCTCCCGGCAAAATTCGAGTTACAATAGCATATATTTTAAATGAAACGGCACTGCCGTCAAAATACAAACACCAAAAAGTAGATTAATTTATGGCTCAACAAGTACAACTTAGTGCAACTATCGCTGAATCACAGCTTGGTCAACGTTTAGATCAGGCTTTGGCCGAATTGTTCCCTGATTATTCACGTTCTCGCATAAAAGAATGGATTTTAGCTGATAGAGTGCAGGTTAATGGCAAAGTTATCAATAAGCCAAAAGAAAAAGTTTTTGGCAGCGAACAAATTTTAATCGACGCCCTCATTGAAGAAGATAATCGCTGGGAACCACAAGATATCCCACTTAATGTGATTTATGAAGATGAAGATATCCTAATTATTAATAAACCGCGTGATTTAGTTGTCCACCCTGGAGCAGGAAATCCAGACGGTACAATTCTTAATGCGTTGTTATATCGTTATCCTGAAATTGCTGATGTGCCGAGAGCAGGTATTGTTCATCGTTTAGATAAAGACACGACAGGCTTAATGGTTGTCGCAAAAACAGTTCCAGCTCAAACACACCTTGTAGAAGCATTGCAACGTAGAGAAATTACGCGTGAATATGAAGCGGTTGCGGTCGGCCGTATGACAGCGGGTGGCATGGTAGAAGAACCTATCTCTCGTCATCCAACTAAACGAACCCATATGGCTGTGCACCCAATGGGCAAACCCGCTGTAACGCATTATCGTGTGATGGAACACTTTAGAGCCCATACTCGTTTACGTTTACGTCTGGAAACGGGCAGAACTCACCAAATCCGTGTTCATATGGCTCATATCAATCATCCATTAATTGGTGATCCTTTATACGGTGGCCGCCCGCGTCCACTAAAAGGGGCGACCGAAGAATTTTTAGAGGTCATGCGTAATTTTGATAGGCAAGCACTGCATGCCACCATGTTACGCTTATATCACCCAATCTCAGGTATTCAAATGGAGTGGCATGCACCGTTACCTGATGATATGGTTAAGCTTATAGAAGCTCTAAAAGCAGACACTGAACTGCATAAAGACGATATGGACTGGTAATGAATACATTGATTTTCCCTGATTGGCCGCAACCTAAAAACATAGCTAGCTGTAGTACAACTCGAGTGGGTGGTGTGAGCCTGCCACCTTTTGATAGCTTGAATTTAGGTGATCATGTTGGGGATATACCCAATGCCGTCAGTGAAAATCGTCAACGCCTTGAGGCGCTTGCTCAGCTACCACAACAACCAGTTTGGCTTGAGCAAGTTCATGGAACGGATGTGCTTCAGCTTGTTGGTGATAAAATTCATAATAGGCAAGCGGACGCCGTGTACAGTAATCAGGTTGGCCAAGTTTGTGCCATTATGACTGCGGATTGCTTGCCTGTGTTATTGACTAATCAAGCAGGAACGGAAGTGGCAGCAGCCCACGCAGGGTGGCGCGGGCTATGTCATGGGGTTCTTGAAAATACAATCAATCAATTTATTAGCCCTGCAAATGAAATTATCGCTTGGCTTGGCCCCGCTATTGGTGCTGAGAAATTTGAAGTCGGTAAGGAAGTCAAAGAGGCTTTTGTTAATCAATCATCTGATTTAGCCTCTGCTTTTGTTCCTTATAATGATAAATATCTCGCTGACATTTATTTATTAGCACGTAAAAAACTGCAGGCTGCTGGCGTAACGAAGGTCTATGGTGGTGATTTTTGTACAGTAACAGATGAAAACAGATTTTTTTCCTATCGAAGGGAAGGAAAAACCGGCAGGATGGCTTCATTGATATGGATAAATACCTAGTATTGGGGTTTTGTTCTAAATTAATGGATATATCAAAAATAATTCCTTGCAAAACTTGAATATTTAAAAACTGACCTCATCTAGTATCCAGTAGCAAATTTAATCTCATTTATTGGAGGTGTTATGCGTCTGGACCGTTTAACTAATAAATTCCAGCAAGCTCTCGCTGACGCCCAATCACTAGCCCTTGGGCGCGAAAACCAGTTTATTGAACCTATTCATCTATTAAGTGCCCTGTTTAATCAAGAGGGTGGCACAGTTCGTCCATTGCTGACGACGTTAGGCGTGAATGCCGTACAATTCCAGCAAAAAGTCGAAGATGCATTAGGGCGTTTACCTCAAGTGCAAGGTGTTGCGGGAGATGTTCAACCATCAAGTGACTTAATGCGTCATTTGAATTTATGTGATCAGTTGGCACAAAAGCACGGAGATGAATTTATCTCCTCAGAATTATTTCTTGTCGCCGCTTTAGAAGCCAATACGACATTAGCAGACATGCTCAAAGCAGCAGGTGTTAATAAAGATAATTTAAAAAAGGCAATAGAACAGATGCGTGGTGGAGAAAAAGTGAATGACCAAAGCGCTGAAGACCAGCGCCAAGCCTTGAAAAAATATACAGTTGATTTAACCGAACGTGCAGAGCAAGGCAAATTAGACCCAGTAATTGGTCGAGATGAAGAAATACGTCGGACCATTCAAGTACTGCAACGTCGTACTAAAAATAACCCTGTGCTGATTGGTGAACCAGGTGTAGGTAAAACAGCAATTGTTGAAGGGTTAGCACAACGTATTGTTAATGGTGAAATTCCAGAAGGGTTAAAAAACAAACGTGTATTATCCCTTGATATGGGGGCGCTGATTGCGGGTGCGAAATATCGTGGTGAGTTTGAAGAGCGTCTGAAAGCTGTTCTAAATGATCTTGCCAAACAGGAAGGTAACGTCATTCTGTTTATTGATGAATTACACACCATGGTTGGTGCAGGTAAAGCAGATGGTGCGATGGATGCGGGTAACATGTTAAAACCTGCGTTGGCTCGCGGTGAATTACACTGTGTTGGCGCTACCACATTGGATGAGTATCGCCAATACATTGAGAAAGACCCTGCATTAGAGCGTCGTTTCCAAAAAGTGTATGTGGCTGAGCCATCCGTTGAAGACACAATTGCTATTTTACGTGGTTTAAAAGAACGTTATGAACTGCATCACCACGTGCAAATAACTGACCCGGCGATTGTGGCAGCGGCAACGTTATCGCATCGCTATATTACTGACCGTATGTTACCCGATAAAGCGATTGATTTAATTGATGAAGCGGGTGCAAGTTTACGTATGCAAATGGATTCGAAACCTGAATCCTTAGATAGGCTGGAACGCCGTATTATTCAGCTCAAACTTGAACAGCAAGCGCTGAAAAAAGAATCGGATGATGCAAGTAAAAAACGTCTTGAGATGTTAGAAGAAGAGCTCGCAGAGAAAGAACGTGAGTACTCTGCGTTAGAAGAAGAATGGAAAGCTGAAAAAGCATCATTAACAGGTACTCAGCATATTAAAGCTGAACTTGAAAATACACGTATCGAGATGGAAAAAGCACGCCGTATGGGTGATTTGGCAAAAATGTCCGAATTGCAATACGGTAAAATTCCAGAATTAGAGAAACAGCTTGAAGCGGCAACCAAAGCTGAAGGCAAAAGCATGAAACTGTTACGTAATAAAGTAACAGATGTCGAAATTGCTGAAATCTTAGCTCGTTGGACTGGCATCCCTGTATCTCGAATGCTAGAAAGTGAAAGAGAAAAGCTGTTACGTATGGAACAGCAACTCCATCAGCGTGTTATTGGACAAGATGAAGCGGTAGTTGCAGTATCGAATGCAATTCGTCGTAGTCGTGCAGGGTTATCAGACCCGAACCGCCCAATTGGCTCGTTTATGTTCTTAGGGCCAACAGGGGTAGGTAAAACTGAATTGTGTAAAGCGTTAGCAAATTTCATGTTTGATAGCGATGATGCAATGGTTCGTATCGATATGTCTGAATTTATGGAAAAACATGCGGTATCACGTTTAGTGGGCGCACCTCCAGGGTATGTCGGTTACGAAGAAGGTGGGTATTTAACTGAAGCGGTTAGACGTCGTCCATATTCAGTCATTTTATTGGATGAAGTTGAGAAAGCACACCCTGATGTTTTCAACATTTTATTACAAGTGCTTGATGACGGGCGTTTAACGGATGGACAAGGTAGAACAGTGGACTTCCGTAATACGGTGATTATCATGACATCTAACTTGGGTTCTGACTTAATCCAAGAAAGATTTGGTATGATTGGTTACTCAGAAATGAAAGATATGGTGATGGAAGTGGTATCCCATAGTTTCAGACCTGAATTTATTAACCGTATAGATGAAGTTGTTGTATTCCATCCATTAGGTAAAGAGCAAATTACGAATATTGCCAATATTCAATTGGCTCGTTTATATAAACGTCTTGAAGAGCACGGTTATGAAGTTAGTGCGACACCTGCTGCACTGGAGAAAATTGGGGAGGCTGGTTTTGACCCAATCTTCGGAGCAAGGCCATTAAAACGCGCAATTCAGCAGGAAATTGAAAACCCTCTGGCACAAGAAATCTTGTCAGGTAAGTTATTACCAGGTAAACCTGTCGTTTTAGATGTAGAAAATGACGAAATCGTTGCTAAACAGTAATTGATATTATTGTAAAATCAAAAGGTGGCTATTGTTAGCCACCTTTTTTATATCAAATTACGTATAAAATCACTTTTTTTGCTTGATAATTGGGCGTAAAGTATAAAATATCACCACTTGAAATTTTTTTTCAAAAAAACAC